>JBMYWA010000023.1:0-29178 GCA_049606935.1 Salibacteraceae bacterium | reverse complement strand
ACATTTTCTAATTTTCACCTCCATTTACTTTAGAAACACAAAATCCGTTAAAACACACCCTTTCGCACCGATATTCCATTAATTTTGCACGCTATAAAATTAAGAGGAAATGTATCGTACGCACACTTGTGGAGAATTGAATATTAAGAATGTAGGTGAAACTGTAACCCTATCCGGATGGGTACAACGTACGCGTAAATTAGGGGGTATGACCTTTGTGGATTTACGAGACCGTTACGGTATTACCCAATTGGCATTCAATTTAGAAGAAAACGAAGCCTTAAGTGCTGAAGCTGCAAAGTTGGGTCGTGAGTTTGTTATTGAAGTTACCGGTGAGGTAATTGAGCGTTCAAGCAAGAACAAAAAAATGGCTACGGGTGAAATCGAAATTAAGATTGAAAAACTCACCATTTTAAACGAAGCTAAAGTGCCCCCTTTTACCATTGAAGATGATACGGATGGTGGGGAAGAAATTAGAATGAAGTACCGCTATTTGGATTTACGTAGAAACCCACTTCAAGAAAACATGCGCTTACGTCATAAACTGACATTGGAAACGCGAAACTTTTTGGATAGCCGTGAATTTTTAGACATGGAAACTCCATACTTAATCAAATCAACTCCAGAAGGAGCTCGTGATTTTGTGGTACCATCTAGAATGAATCCAGGTCAGTTTTACGCGCTTCCTCAATCGCCTCAAACGTTCAAGCAATTATTAATGATTAGCGGGTACGACCGTTATTTCCAGATTGTGCGTTGTTTTAGAGATGAAGATTTACGTGCTGATCGTCAGCCTGAGTTTACTCAAATTGATTGTGAAATGGCGTTTGTAAAACGCGATGACATTCTAGATACATTCGAAGGTTTAGCTAAGCACCTTTTCAAGAAACTGAAAAATGTGGATCTACCAGATTTCCCGCGAATGCAGTATGTGGATGCTATAAAAAACTACGGATCTGATAAACCAGATACGCGTTT
The DNA here is from genome assembly GCA_049606935.1 of Salibacteraceae bacterium. Taxonomy (GTDB): domain Bacteria; phylum Bacteroidota; class Bacteroidia; order Flavobacteriales_G; family Salibacteraceae; genus CAJXZP01. The sequence continues at coordinate 28,200 of JBMYWA010000023.1, read as the reverse complement.
CGGAATGGAATTCCAGTACCTAACGGAATTAACCAAAGGAAAGGACTTTAAGATATTTGAAGAAGCCGAAGCAGTTATTGGAATTGTAGCTAAAGGTTGTGCTTCTTATTCGCGCAAAGAATTAGACAAGCTAATTGATTTTGTTAAACGCCCGCAAGTAGGTGCTTTAGGTCTAGTTTGGGTAAAGTTTAACGAAGACGGATCGGTAAAATCATCGGTAGATAAATTTTACAGCCAAGAAGATTTAAAAGCTTGGGGCGCATTAGACAACGCACAACCTGGCGATTTAATGCTTGTTATGAGTGGTGAGTTAGCTAAAACGCAAAACGCCATGAACGTACTGCGTTTAGAAATGGGTGACCGTTTAGGATTACGTGATGGTGGATTCTCTCCTTTATGGGTAGTTGACTTCCCGTTATTAGAATGGGATGAAGAAAGTGGTCGTTACCATGCCATGCACCACCCGTTTACCAGTCCAATACCTGCCGATATGGGCAAATTAGCTACCGATCCTAAAAACGTTTTTGCCGATGCTTACGACATGGTAATTAACGGAGTTGAACTAGGTGGTGGATCTATTAGAATTCATGACAAAGCTATTCAAAGTCAAATGTTTGATGCTTTAGGATTCACTAAAGAAGAAGCCGAAGCACAATTTGGGTTCTTATTAAATGCCTTTGAATATGGCGCACCTCCACACGGTGGAATTGCTTTTGGATTGGATAGAATTGCTGCGGTAATTTCTGGACAAGAGTCTATTAGAGATTTCATTGCATTCCCCAAAAACAACTCGGGTAGAGATGTAATGATTGATTCGCCATCACCAATTGATGAAACTCAATTAGATGAGTTAACTTTACGAGTTGTACAACCAACCAAAGAAGACTAAATTTAAGGCTATGATTAAAGTATTAAAATGGACCGGTTTATTCATCCTTTTAGGATTAGTAACACCAACATTCATGAGTTGTCAGCCACAACCCACTGTTACTACTAACCCTGATTTAACTACTGATGTTGTGGGAGAATACCAAGGCAATTATGTAGTAAAATATGAGGCAAACCCATCTGACGATTTTTCAAGTCAAATTACTTTAGTTGTATCCAGAGTTGACAAAACCGTTATTAGATTAGATGCTCAAGGAGGCGATGCCTTTCAATGCTATGTTACAGGGACGGCAAGTTCATTAACCTTAAGCGGCATTCATGAAACAAGCGGAGTTTACAATCTAGCCACAGACATTGAAGGTTTTTATCGAAGTGGTACTCTATATTATAAAGTAACAGGAATATCAAATGGAGGTAATTTTGAAGCGGAGTTCACTGTTTTATAAATCGTTTTTTGCATTATTTCTGGTTGTTCTAACTGCGTCTTGCAGTTCAGAAAAAAAGGAAAAGCCAGTCAAAAATGGAATTGATGCAGAGATATTAAATCTTCAAGATTCCACCTTATTGTTTTATAGTTTAACGCCTCCCTTAGATCAAATTAAGGGGAAAGAACCTGAGTTCTATTTAGAGATAGAAACAGATTCAAACGGCATTTTTGTTAAACCATTAGATTTAAAAGAAGGATATTATTATTTAGAGCATGACCATGTTCGAAGCCTGTACTTTATTCAAAAGGGCAAACGACTTTCATTAGATTTTGATGCTCAAAAACCTTCGGAAAAACCTGATTTTTCAGGGAAATTAAAATATGAGTCTCGTTATCTTTACGATAGGTATCTGGCCCATGCCCAATTTACCGCCAAACAGTCTACTTACTACACGTACTCAGAAAATGAGTTTGTGGCCGAGGTAACGCACGTAAGGGGAGCTTTAGACACTAGCTTAGTAATGTATATTGCCAACCACCCTACTGGAAGCCCCATTTTTATGGAACAGGAATCTCTTACCAACCTTTACTTTATGGCCGCCTATTTAGAGGCTTATGCCGTAAAAAGAAAAAGCAAGGACGGTCAAAAAATCCCTCTTTCAGAAGATTATTACCAACTGTTAAATCAAATCAACGTAAACGACCCTCGGTCCATAAACAACCCAGAGTTTTATCAATATATTCAAAACTTTGTGTGGGCAAGGGCAGGTGAACCTAAAAATAGCAACGCTGTTATTTCTCAAATAGCCTTTGTAGATAGTGTTTTTACGGTTCAAGAATACAAAGACTATCTAAGATTTCAAGCCGCTCGAGAAGTTGGTAAATGGGAAAACACCCCAAATAGAAAACTTATGCTCGACACTCTTTCCGGGCTCATATCTGATCATGAAATAAAAAACTATTTAATTAAAAACATTCAACAAGATACTGCCTCCATTCCTATGGTTAATCAAGTAATTTTAGAAGATCAATAATGACATTTGCCACCATAATATGGGATATGAATCCAGAGATTTTCCCATCTCTATTCGAGAATTTGCCCCTTCACCCACGTTGGTATGGCGTATTATTTGCCATTGCCTTTATGGTTGGTTTTAAAATTGAGGAGAAAATTTTTACCCGAGAAAAACTAAATCCAGAATGGGTAGACTCCCTTTTTATGACCGTTTTAATAGGAACTATCCTAGGAGCTAGATTGGGTCATGTGTTTTTCTATGGATGGGACTATTACTCTCAAAATTTAGGAGACATTTTTAAAATATGGGAAGGGGGACTTGCCAGTCATGGGGCTGTAATTGGAGTAATTTTTTCTTTATGGATTTGGTCTAAAAAAGTTTCAAAAAAATCATGGTTATGGATATTAGATCGTACTGTTTTAGCCATGGCTTTTGGTGGTTCTTTAGTCCGACTAGGAAACTTTTTCAATTCGGAAATTGTAGGCAAACCAACAGATTTACCATGGGGAGTTGATTTTGTGTGGCTGGGTGATCATATACCTAGGCACCCTGCTCAACTATATGAATCTATAGCTTATATGATTACTTTCATCATTTTATATCAAGGTTATTGGAAATACAATAAAGGTAAAAATGAAGGCTTTCTATTTGGAACATTTATGGTGCTAGTATTTGGATTCCGATTCTTTGTGGAATTTGTCAAAGAAAACCAAGAAGCCTTTGAACAATCAATGGCACTTAATATGGGGCAATGGCTAAGTATCCCCGTTGTAATTACTGGATTGTATTTTATCTGGAAATCTCAAACCAAACAAACCGCCATATAATTTCATGAATTGAGTAATCAATTCATCATCCAAACACATAAGTAATATGATTAAGGAAATCAACATTGCAGTAACTCCTGGGGCAGCTAGTAGTGCAGAAAAACTATTGGAAATTGTTGCCAAATTACTGGAGGTCCAAGAAAACGAGATTAATCATATCACAACACTTCGTAAATCAATTGACGCACGCAAGCGCAGGGTTTTAATACGTTTACGATTAGAAGTTTATGTAAATGAAACACCTCCAAAAGAAAAAGACTATATGCGGTCTTACCCGAACGTTTCGGATAAGAAAAAAGTAGTAGTGGTAGGTAGCGGGCCAGCAGGTTTATTTGCAGCATTAAAGCTAATTGAAGAAGGATTTTGTCCGGTAGTTTTAGAACGAGGTAAAGATGTTAGTTTAAGACGTAAAGACTTAAGTAATATCAACACCAAGAGCATTGTAAACGAAGATTCCAACTATTGCTTTGGCGAAGGTGGCGCAGGTACCTATTCAGATGGAAAATTATATACTCGATCAAAAAAGAAAGGCCACACTTTAGAGGTGCTAGAAACTTTAGTGGCATTTGGCGCAACTCCAAACATACTGATTGATGCCCACCCACATATAGGAACCAATAAACTACCCAAGATCATCAAAAATATGCGAGAGCAAATTTTAAAATCAGGTGGTGAAGTACATTTTGATACGCGCGTTACCGATTTCATTATTGAAGATGATATCATGAAAGGAGTGAATACCTTGAATGGCGTAGACTATAAAGGTGAAGCGGTAATTTTAGCCACTGGACATTCGGCACGCGACATTTTTGAAAAGGTTCACGAACGTGGAATCACTATTGAAGCAAAAGATTTTGCAGTGGGTGTTCGAGTAGAACATCCGCAACGAATTATTGACTCCATCCAGTACCATTGCGGAACAAAAGATCGAGACAAAAACCTTCCTGCAGCGGCCTATAATTTAGTTACCAATATTGGCAAAACAGGCGTTTATTCGTTTTGTATGTGTCCTGGTGGATTTATTGTCCCAGCCGCTACATCACCAGGAGAGGTAGTAGTAAACGGAATGTCTACTTCTACCCGTGATTCACGTTTCGCCAACTCAGGAATTGTAGTAACTGTAGGAGAAAAAGAATTTGCTCGTTTCAAAAAAGAACACGGTCCTTTAGCTGGTGTAGCTTACCAAAAAGAAATAGAACAAAAGGCCTTTGAAATGGGTGGAGAATCGCAAATTGCGCCTGCTCAAAGGCTCCAAGATTTTGTACGTGGAAAGTATTCTAAGGAGCTTAATGAAACCTCGTATATACCAGGACTTAAATCCGTAAATATGCGAGATTTACTTCCAATGGAAATCTCAAAACCATTGCAAAGTGCATTTAAATCATGGGGTAAATCCATGCCAGGGTATTTAACAAACGAAGCTCAGATTGTAGGTGTAGAAAGTAGAACTTCATCGCCTGTAAAAATTCCAAGAGATACCAAGTCATTAGAAAACGGTCAAATCAAAAACTTCTACCCCTCTGGCGAAGGTGCTGGATATGCCGGTGGAATTATGAGTGCGGCTGTTGATGGAATTAGAGTAGCGTTGGCAATTTCAAATAAATAAAATTTCATTTGTAAATATAACAGACCACTATTTACATTCGCAAGCTAATTGGCTCCGTAGTACAATGGATAGTATATGGGTTTCCGGTACCTAGGATCCAGGTTCGATTCCTGGCGGGGCTACACGTAAAAAGGGACATCGAAAGATGTCCTTTTGTTGTATTAGGAATAAATGTCAAGCTGGCTTGAACATTTAGGTCTAGTACAACAATACCGAAGGCTGACGATAGGAGGCAATCCTTTTAATTTGGGCTGTTATTGAGGGAGGAAAAACAAGGAAAGAAGTTATTCCTGGCGGAGCTACACGTAAAAAGGCATGAAGTATTCATGCTTTTTTTTGTTTCCATTCGTTTCAAGTGTACTTAGATAAGAAATGGAAATAACAAGAAAATAATCAAGCGCTATATTTGTAGTATGGGGAACTTTAAATCTTCTATTTCCATTTATTGGATTCTAGGTTTGGTTATTTCTGGCTCCTTCGTACGTTTTATTTTTGGTTTCTTTCATGAGCCATGGGCTACTGAAGCAGACCATATTGCTTGGGAAATTGTTATTCAAAATGGAAATTGGAACTACTCAAATTTAATTCACTATCCTCATGAAGGTGGATCCATATTAATCTCAATTGCAGCAAAAATATGGAGCAAATTACTCAACAACAACGCGTTAGCTTCAATTGCGTTTATTGTAGATTTTATTGTTCGTTGTATTCAATTATTCACAGTTAGCATACTTTTTAGACGAAATGTTTCATTCACCTTTGGTGTTTTTACGGTATTTGCGTTTCCATTTATGATTCCCTGGGGAACAGCGAATTTTGGCTTACACTACATTTCCAGTATGTTTCCTTTTATTCTTCTTATTTTTTTACAAAAGTGGAATGCCAATGTTGTTTTTCATATTTTATTTAGCTCATTTATAGCCTTTACAATTTGGTTCAGCTACATCAACTTAGTGCTAATTCCTGTTTCAATAATTGGTCTTTTGTTTTTAAAAAAAACGTCATTTAATTTACCCGCCTTGATCATTCCTTTTCTTAGCATAATAATCATGCATCTTTGGGTTAGATACAGTTTTGACCCAGGGTTTCATTTACCCACATTCTCTGACTTTGGCATTAGAGATACTGAATTTCAAATTTGGAACATTTCCACAATTAAAAAGCTAGTCCTAGTTCCAAATACCATTGCTAACGCAGCTTCCGTCTCCTCATCACCGTCCATTCATTTCATTACTAAAATATTATTCCTAATATTTAGTTCTGTTAGCATTATTGGCTTCTTCCGCTCTTATAAAACTAAGTCTTTGCCAAACGCAATAAAAATTGCATCCATTACCATAGTTTCATTCTTAATTATATACTCCATTTCTCCATTTTTTCAGATGGGCAATTCTAATAATTATGTATCCTATCGGCACCTGACTTTCATTTTCCCCCTATTGGGATTATGGATTATTTACGGAATCCAATTTACCCGGCACAACCTGCTTTTATCCACATTTTTCATTATTACTGGGTTAATTGGCACAATAAAAATAATGGAACCAAGAAACGAGAAACCTAACTCATCATCATACAATGGAGCTGGTTGGGTGCTAGCCCATAAATTTGGACACTCACCAGATAAATTAATCTCATTAATTGAAAAGCATCCAAAACAACAAGAATTAATTACAGGAATTGGATGGGGTAGTACAACCGCAATTTTCCATAAAATTCATGCAACCGATTCCATTTTCGACACAAAGGTTTACTATTTTTTAAAGCTTATGAAAACGTACCCCGACTCCTACTCCCCCTACCTAAAAGATGGATTTAATACCTCATTTAGTCCAGGAATTACTCCGGTTTTAGATGGTGATATTAAATCAAAAATTGAGCTTTTTTCCAACTCAAAAATGCCGAATATCTCGGACTGAACCTTTTAGAAAAATTTTAAACTCTACAACTGTCATCACCATAATTCAATACTCAAAGCAGGCAAAAATTTCACATCCCAAACCAGTTATTGAAAGGTAGTATTTACGGTGTTTTATAGTTACTTTTGCGCAATTTTTTTAACGAAAGCTATGGCAAAGATAATCAACGAAGTATCGAGGACTTTCAATGAGTACCTGATCATTCCTGGTTTAACCACCAAGGAACACACTCCAGACAATGTGAACCTATCTACCCCTGTTGTTAAATACAAGAAAGGAGAAAAACCAAAAATTTCGTTAAACATTCCATTTGTATCGGCCATTATGCAGTCTGTTTCTGATGATGGATTAGGAATTGCTTTAGCTAAAGAAGGTGGCGTTTCATTCATATTTGGGTCACAGTCTATTGAAGAGCAGGCCAAAATGGTGAAATCAGTAAAAAAGTACAAAGCTGGTTTTGTTACTAGTCGTGCTAATATCACACCAGGTTCCACTTTATTGGATGTTATTAAATTAAAAAATAAAACCGGGTTTTCTAACATTGGTGTTACCGAAGATGGTAGCGCAAATGGCAAATTTGTTGGCCTCGTTACTGGACGTGATTACCGTTCTGGAAAAGATGATTATTCTAAAAAGGTTTCAGAATTCATGACACCTATTGCTGATATCATTACTGGAAAAGATGGAATTTCGTTAAACGAAGCCAATGATATTATTTGGGATAATAAACTAAACACTTTGCCTATTCTTGATAATGCTGGAAACTTAAAATACTTTGTTTTCCGAAAAGATTACGACAACCATAAAATGAATCCAAATGAGATTTTGGATGATCAAAAAAGATTAATTGTTGGTGCAGGTATTAATAGTAGAGATCACGAAGAACGAGTTCCTGCATTAGTAGAAGCCGGTGTTGATTTGTTGTGTATTGATTCTTCCGATGGTTTTTCGGAATGGCAAAAAGAAACCATTCAGCATGTAAAAACCAATCACCCAAACGTTTTTGTGGGGGCTGGTAACGTGGTAGATCGAGATGGGTTTATGTACTTAGCTGAAGCGGGTGCCGACTTTATTAAAGTTGGTGTTGGTGGCGGATCTATTTGCATTACACGTGAGCAAAAAGGTATTGGTCGTGGACAAGCAACTGCAATTATTGAGGTTGCCGAAGCTAGAGATGAGTACTTCGCTAAAACCGGAGAGTATATTCCAATTTGTTCGGACGGTGGAATTGTTCAAGATTACCACATGACATTAGCATTAGCCATGGGCGCTGATTTTTTAATGATGGGTCGTTATTTTGCTCGTTTTGATGAAAGCCCAACCAGAAAGTTAGTAGTGGGTGGCAATTATGTGAAGGAGTACTGGGGAGAAGGTTCTAATAGAGCTAGAAACTGGCAACGTTACGACATGGGCGGAAACAACTCATTAAAATTTGAAGAAGGTGTAGACAGTTACGTTCCTTACGCTGGAAAACTGAAAGACAACTTAGACATCACCCTTGGAAAAATTAAATCAACCATGTGTAGTTGTGGTGTTTCTTCCATAAAGGAAATGCAACAAGATGCTAAACTTACCTTAGTTTCTTCAACTAGTATTATTGAAGGTGGAGCTCACGATGTAATTGTGAAGGAAACTTCAAACTAAATTTAAACAAAACTCATTTATATAGATTAATGGAAGAATTTCTAATCAAGGCACTTGGACTCATCATGAGTCTTTCAATTTTAGTGGTTTTACACGAACTAGGACACTTTTTACCTGCTAAATGGTTCGGGGTAAGAGTGGAGAAATTTTATCTGTTTTTTGACCCTTGGTTTTCTCTTTTTAAATTCAAAAAAGGGGATACGGAGTATGGTATTGGATGGGTTCCATTAGGAGGGTACGTTAAGCTATCCGGTATGATTGACGAGTCAATGGATACCGAACAAATGGCTCAAGAACCACAACCATGGGAATTTAGAACTAAACCAGCTTGGCAGAGGTTAATTGTAATGATTGGAGGTGTTACCGTAAACGTAATTCTAAGTATTATTATTTACTCCATGATTCTTTTTACATGGGGCAAAGGGTTTTTACCGGCAAACGAAGCTGTTTATGGCGTGGATGTAAGTCCTTACATGACCGAAGTAGGGTTTGAAAACGGAGATCGAATTACTAGCCTAAACGATGTGCTTATTTCAGATGAAATGACATACCACGACATCTTTCTGGAGCTAATGTTAGATGATAATATCAAATCTGTTCATGTTCTTAGAAATGGGCAAGATGTAAAAATTAGCATTCCTGCAGATTTTAAAGCAGAGGTACTAACACGCAAAGAAAAGAACCCATTTTCTGAGCGTATTCCATTTATAGCAGATAGTATTTTACCTGATTCACCTGCACTAAAGGCTGGTCTGCAAAAAGGAGATGAATTTCAAACCATTAATGGTGAAAATGCAGCTTATTACGTTGACTTTGTAAAAGAAGTTCAAAAACATAAAAGCGAAACCATTGAAATGGGTTTTATTAGAAACGGGACTTTAATGACCCTACCCGTAGAGGTTTCTGAAGCTGGAAAAGTGGGTGTAGGCAACAAAAACCCAACAGAATATTTCAATTTTGAAACCAGAACATACGGATTTTTCGAGTCAATTCCTGCGGGTTATAAAGAGGCAGAATTAACTTTAACCAATTATGTGCGCCAAATGAAACTAATCTTCACCAAAGAAGGAGCTTCACAAATTGGTGGCTTTGGTACTATTGGAAGCCTATTTCCAGCTACTTGGGATTGGCAACGATTTTGGAGTTTAACGGCTTTCTTGTCAATGGTGCTCGCGTTTATGAATATTCTACCTATTCCTGCCTTGGATGGAGGACATGTGCTTTTCCTACTTTACGAAATGGTTACAGGTAAAGAACCCGGAGAGAAATTCATGGAATACGCTCAAATGACGGGCATTATTTTACTAGTTGGATTAATGCTATTTGCAAATGGGAACGATTTATGGAGTGGCCTTTCTAAATTATTAGGATCGTAATGAAAAAAATTGGATTAGTAATACTCGCCATAATTTCAGCAAGTTTCGTTTTTGCTCAAGAAGATACGTACAATACAGAAAACCGTAGAGCTCAATTATCCTCGGATACCATGACGGTTGACTTTTTAGTCATCCCAGCTAGTAAACGTTTATATAACTCTTTCTTTGATCGTCAAATGATTGAAACCAATAATCTTGACTTCAATACTTTAAGAGATACCACCTTGTCTACTTTAGCGTTTCAAGTAGCTACCGCTTTCAATGATAGTTTACCTTCAGGAGTGATTCCTGAAAGCTTATCAAAGTTTGAAGAGGACATGAATTTTGTTTACGAATCCATCCAGTACAAATATGAATTAGTACCAGAGCGGAAAAAAGAAGAAACCACATTAAATAAATGGAAGAAAAAACTCCCTAAGAAAAAACCTCAAGACGCTCCAAGAAAGGGTACATATATGGAAAATGGCCAGATTGTGAGTAATCCTGAATCTGACCCGCAGTACACAAATATTACGGTGTTAAACCCCGATTTTCTTTTTGTATTAAATCAAAAGTACAAAGCCTCAACGTTCATTTTTATTAATCAGTACGAAATGGTAATTCCTACCCATGTAGATCAAATTAGTTTACAAAGTGATAATTACGCCCGTATTTTAAAAGTGCATTACAGTATTGTTAATGTGGAAGGAAAGGTAATACACAGCGGACTTGTTACTCAAAGTTCTTCTTCGTATGATGACAAATTAGACTATCTTTTTGAAACTAGTTTTTTACAAATAGGTCATCAAATAAGAATGAACTTGGCTGAAACCAAGTAAAACAATTGACACTTCCTTGATGTAAACAATTGAGGGTTATTGCTTATTTCTATATCTTGTGCCCATGAACGGAATTTCTCCATACCACCTATTAATAGGGATTTCAATAATTACTATTTTTTCGTACTTATTTAATCTCGTTTCTAAAAAAACGAATATACCTTCTGTTTTACTACTTATAGTTTTAGGAATAATTATTAACCTAATTGATGAATCCTTACACTTTTTAGAAAAGGATTTAATGCCTCTTTTAGAGATTTTAGGTATTGTTGGGTTAATAATGATTGTATTAGAGGCTGCCCTTGATCTAAAACTAGAAAAAGAAAAATGGCCCATATTGTGGAGATCCTTTTTAGTCGCGTTTTTAGGCTTAGTAGCTTCTTCTTTTGCTATTGGTGGGGTATTGGATATTTTTCTAGATGGAGGCTTTGAACGATCTTTAATTTACGCTATTCCGCTATCCATTTTAAGTAGTGCCATTGTTCTACCTTCAGTACATGGATTAGAAGAAGATAAAAAGGAATTCATGATTTACGAAAGTACATTCTCTGATATTCTTGGAATAACTTTTTTCTACCTTATGATTCAACAGTTTGAGCCCGAATCTACCGCTTCTTTTTGGGGTTCTTTAGGTTCTAGCGTAGGATTAACGGTTGGAGTTTCTTTATTGGCAAGTTATATTCTCATATTAGTTTTTCAAAAAATCAAATCCAACGTAAAGCTTTTTCTTTTGATTAGTGTGCTTATTTTACTTTATGCTATTGGCAAATTAAATCATCTTTCTTCGCTACTTATTATTTTAGTATTTGGATTGGTACTTAACAACCCAAAGGTGTTTTTTAGAGGACCTCTTAAAAAACTAATTGATGAGGATGCTCTGGGTAAAATTCTGAATGATTTTAGGCTAATTACTATTGAGTCTGCATTTATTGTAAGGACTTTTTTCTTTGTAATCTTTGGTACCACCATTCTTTTATCGCAGCTAGTAAGTATTACTGTATTTTTTCAAAGCATTGCTATTTTGGGCTTAACTTTTGGGCTACGCTGGCTGTTTCTTAGGGTAACAGCAGGAAAGGAATTATTTCCGCAAGTTTTAATAGCCCCAAGGGGTTTAATTACAGTTCTTCTATTTTTTGCTATTCCACAAGAGTTCAACATTCCAGGTTTTGAAAATGGAATTTTATTATATGTTATTCTAGCTACCAGTTTACTAATGACCTGGTCTTTAATTAAAAACAGTCAAGAAAATGAAGAAGAATTTGTACGAGACGATTTCTTTGACCCTAACCCCACATTTGAGGATGACGTTATTAAAGATATAGTGACCAATGAACTTGGAATTGAAACGGAAAACTTAAAAAAGCCGGAGCCAGAAGAATGAGATACCTAATAGCCATTATTGTATTTCTATTTTCCTTACCTATAACTGCACAAAACGTAGTACAGATAAAGATTGTAGTAAACCCTGATCTTACTGTTTTAAGTGATGTTACTGCCACACCTGATAGCATACCTCATGGTAGACATCTTATTATTTATAAAAACAGAACAATTGTAAAAGGTTCGGTAGTTGACGGCCTTATGGATGGAATTTGGAAAACCTATTACATGAATGGCCAACAAAAAATGAAAGGTCGTTATGCCATGGGACAACCGCATGGTGAATGGGTTTTATGGAGCGAAACTGGTGAGGTTCAGGCAAAATTTCAATTCAATAGAGGAAAAAGAATAGGCCACTGGCAAGGTCATTACTCTAATCACACCAAGGCCATAGATATTATTTACAACCCAAAGGGAGAACCAGAACAATGTATTCAATATTACTTAGATGAGAAAATTGCTTTAAATCATGAATACTCTTATTCAAAAAATGATACGCTTACCAACTTATCCTATTACAATAAAAACTATAGTATTTTCAGATATGAGCAACTCAAAAATGGTATCAGAAATGGATTGTTAAGCACCTATCATAGTAATGGCTTAATATGGGAATCGTTTAAATATATAGATGGAAAACTAATACAAATTTTAGATGGCCACTCCAAAGGAGGTGTTCCAAGAAAAAACAATGATTTTAGAAACGGAAATGGCATTGTATACAAATACTATTCAACGGGCATTCTGTACTCAAAAACACGTTATGAAAATGGACTGCGTGAAGGGGCAATTGAAATTTTTGATATGGGCGGTAAAAACGGTGGAGTTGGAGAATTCACTAATAACATTCCATCCGGTAAATGGGAAATTTACTCGAAATTCCATAAGCGGATTTACGATATTAAAATTGATAAGGATCGTCCAAATTTGGGCTTTATCACTTTGTATTTGGCCACAGCCCCTCAAGAAAAACAAACGGGATATTTTTTAGATGGATACAAGCATGGAACATGGAAAAAATACGATGCTTTGGGTGATTTAACCTCTGAAATACCTTATGAATTTGGAATGCTAAATGGCATTCAAAAAAAATATCAAAGCAATAAATTAATGCAGTCACTACCCTATACCTATGATAATAAAAACGGGAACTTTGTGTATTACAACACATTTGGAAAAATAAATACGCAAGAATCGTTTGAATCTGAATCTTATCTAGATACCAATTGGTATAAACCACCCGTAAAGAATTGGGCAATAGTGGCCAATGAAGGTAGCGAAACTCATCAAAAGCATCTGTGGTTCTACCCTCCATTGCCGGGTATGGAAATTGTAAAAACCTACAAGGGTTTAATGGGAAAAGAAGAAGGCTTATTTAAAATACGAAGAGCTGTTGCCTATGATTATTGGCCGGAGTTAATACCTGCCAAATTTGTAGGGGGTAACATTGTAGAAAAAGACTACATACGAAAGAATTTAACGATACCCAAAAAAAGTTTGGATAAACATGTTAATGGTAAGGTACTAGTTCGTTATAAAATAGATCATTTAGGGTTGATTAGTGATATAGTGGTCCTTAAATCTATTGGGTTCGGCTTAGATGAAGTAGCTGTTGACATGGTAAAGTCATTTCCGCCATTAAACCCCGCAACATATAACGGAATTCCAATCGAATCATACGTAGTTCGAGAGTTTGATTTTAGCTACTAATCGCCCTCTTCGTAAAAATCTCTAAGTAGTTTTCTGTAGGCAGAAAAAAGCTTAGATTTTGAAACAAACCCAATGTATTTAGAATCATCTGAAACTACTGGTAAATTCCAAGCACCACTCTGATCAAATTTTTGCATTACTTGTTCCATCGTATCAGTAACATAAATAAACTCTGGAGCTGGAGTCATTAATTCATGTACATAAAGCTCTTCATATTTATCTCTATCAAACATTATTTGTCTGACATCGTTCAGATTTACCACACCTAAAAACACATTCTTTTCATCAATAACCGGAAATAAATTTCTAGAAGACCTGGAAACCACTTTCACCAAGTCTCCTAACTTATCGTAGGCATTAACGGTCAAAAAGTTTTTTTCAATCTCACTGCTCAAGCGCATTAATGTTAATACCGCACGATCTTTATGATGTGTAATTAATTGGCCACCTTGCCCCAATTGCTTCGTGTAAACACTATAAGGGGTGAAGTAACGAACCAGCAAAAACGAAATAACCGCGGTAACCATCAATGGTAAAAATAGCGTATACCCACCGGTAATTTCTGCAATTAAAAAGATTGCCGTTAAAGGAGCTTGAAGAATACCCGCCATCGCTCCTGCCATACCTACCAGTGTAAAATTGCTTCGAGAAACATCTTCAAATCCAAGAGTAGTTAGAATTTGACCAAACATATAACCTCCCGTACTTCCAATAAAAAGTGTTGGCGCAAAAATACCGCCCACTCCACCACTATTTAGTGTAAGAGAAGCCGCAAACGACTTTAAGATGGGTAGCGTAAATAACAGAATAAACCCCAAAACAGCTTGGTCAGATATATCAATCATTTTAAAAGCAGATAAGGCTTTGCTCGGTTCATCAGCAATTAATGCATTTATGGTTCCATACCCCTCTCCATATAATTGCGGAAATACAAAAATCATAGCCCCTACCGCAATACCACCAATGATTGGCCTCAGATATTCATTCTTAATTTTCTTTAGCCATTTATCGGTAAAGAAATAGGTATTTGTAAAATGTACGGAAAGTAACCCCGTAAAAAGACCTAGTAAAACGTAAAAGAAAACTTCATTTACCTCAAAAGCATCAATTACTTTAAAATGAAAAAGATAGTCATTGCTAAACAACAACCTAGACATAACCGCTGCGGTTGCTGAGGACAAAAGCAATGGTATTAAGGAGGTGATAGTAAGGTCTAGCATAATTACCTCTAACGCAAATACTATAGCTGCAATGGGCGCATTAAATATTGCAGCTAAAGCTCCAGAAGCCGCTGCACCAATAAGTAGCTTTTTCTTTTTATAGTCAAGCCTTAGTAATTGACCAATATTTGAACTTAATGCTCCCGATGTAGCCACAGTAGGCCCTTCCAATCCAACAGATCCTCCAAAGCCTACGGTAATAGCCGCTGAAATAATGGATGCCCAAGTATCTTTTTTTCCAATATTTCCGTTTCCCTTAGAAATAGCATAAAGCATGATAGGTATTCCGTGACCTACTTTATCTCTAATAATCCACTTAGAAATAATAATAACCAAGAAAATACCTACCGCAGGATAAATAAAATATAAATAATCATGTACATGACTAATACCGTTTCGAAGTAGGTATTCAACCAAATGCACCGCGTTTTTTAAAACTACCGCAACCAAGCCAGAAACCAACCCAATAAGCACACTTAAAATGTACATAAAGTGCTTGTCAGACAAGTTTTTAGCTCGCCAAATCAGAAATCGTTTTATATTATTATTCAACCCTTTCAAGACCGTGCAAAACTATATTTATTTTACCGGTAAGAGGTTGCATTTCAATTCAAACAACTAAAAAAATGTAATCTAAATTTTACTCAAAATCTCTGCTGCCTTTAATAGAGTTTCATCCTTTTTGGCAAAACAAAATCGTAATACTGTATCTTGACTTTTATTTTGATAGAACACAGAGACTGGGATACTAGCCACTTTGAAATCTATGGTTAGTCTTCGAGCAAATTCCACATCTGTTTCATCCGTTATTCTATTAAAGTCTAACAATTGAAAATAAGTACCCTTTGAAGGAGTTATTTCAAACCTAGAACCGCTTAATGCCCCAATAAACAAATCTCTTTTTGCTTGAAACATCTCACTAACCTTTAGGTAATTTTCTGGCTCTTTCAAATATTCAGCTAACCCCCTTTGAACTGGATGGTTTACTGCAAACGTTACAAATTGATGAACCTTATTAAACTCCTTCATTAATTCTATAGGTGCCATAGCATAGCCTACTTTCCAGCCTGTAGCATGAAAAGTTTTACCAAATGAACCCACCAAAAAACTGCGCTTTGCCAACTCAGGATATCGGGCCACACTCTGATGTTGTATTCCATCGTATGTAATGTGCTGGTACACCTCATCACTTATCACTATAATATCCGTTCCACTGGTCAGCT
The DNA here is from genome assembly GCA_049606935.1 of Salibacteraceae bacterium. Classification (GTDB taxonomy): domain Bacteria; phylum Bacteroidota; class Bacteroidia; order Flavobacteriales_G; family Salibacteraceae; genus CAJXZP01. The sequence goes on along the minus strand of JBMYWA010000023.1, from coordinate 12,146 downwards.
TTTCTAGTTCCAGCATATCACTTTCACTCCAAACCATTCCGCTTGGATTATGCGGTGAATTAACAATTATCATTTTAGTGTGATGATTGACTAACTTTTTAACCTCACCCCAATCTACTTGGAAAGAAGGCGCATGAAGCTCTACAAAAACAGGATTTGCACCCGTTAATTCTATGGTAGGAATATAGCAATCATAAGCAGGGGTAAAAACCACCACTTCATCTCCTTCTTTTAAAAATGCCGAAATAGCAGTAAAAATAGCTTGAGTACCACCAGCCGTTATGGTTATTTCATTTCCGGGATCATATGTTGTACCATACAAACTCTCTACTTTTTTCACTATTTGCTCCCGAAGCCCATAATCTCCTTGCATAGGAGCGTACTGATTGTACCCAGAATTCATTTCTTTAGCGATTAAAGAAATCAGATATTCATCTACTGGAAAATCTGGAAAACCTTGCGATAAGTTAATCGCACCATGCTCAGCAGCCAACTGCGACATCACCGAAAAAATGGTTGTTCCTACCTGCGGAAGTTTAGATGAAATAGAACCCTGAAAATGCATAAAATGATATTTACCCAAATATAACAATCAGTTGGCCCATGTTACTAAAATTGAGAATTAAAAGAATCAATCAAAAACTTTATATTTACCCCCTACGAATTCACAAAACAATGATGCCTCCAATTAATAAAGTTAACATCTTCAATGCACTCATAGCTTTGATGTTCATTTTATATCAAAACATTGGACAATCACAATGTGTTGGAAACACTCCATTTCTAGGAAATGATACCACAGTATGTAACGGAAGTTCCCTTTCTTTTAATGGCCCATCTGGATATTTAAACTATTTATGGAGTACAGGAGCTACCACAACAAACTTAAATGTATCTTCTCCTGGCACCTATTGGTGTAAAGCATCAAGAATGGACACCTTGAATTTAGTTACTAATGGTGATTTTGAATCTGGGAATACCGGGTTTAGTACTGGACATGTATATGGAACAGGTGGTTCATGGGGTTTATTATCTAACGCTGGCCAATACGCTATTAGCACTAATGCCAATTTAACCCATAACAACTTTCCAAGTTGTGGTGATCACACCACCGGATCAGGTCAATACATGATTGTTAACGGTTCATCGGTTTCTAACCTATCTGTTTGGTGCCAAACTATTACGGTGACTCCAAACACCACCTATTATTTCTCGGCTTGGATTACCTCCGTGGTTTCTAGTAGCCCAGCTATTTTGAGCTTCACTGTAAACGGTACAAGTTTAGGTGCCAATCATAACGTAAGTAGCACCACCTGTAATTGGCAAAATTATTTTCAAACATGGACATCTGGCGCCACCACCACTTCAGCCACTATATGCATCACTAACCAAAACACCGCTGGAGGCGGAAATGACTTTGGACTGGATGATATTACATTTCAACCTCAATGTTCAAGCACCGATACTGTTGTTGTTTCTAACCTTCCGTCTCCTATTGTAAACATGGGGCCTGACACCACTTTTTGCAATGGTGATACTATTCAGTTTGATGCTACCGACACCATTAACTCTAGCTATATTTGGTCTAACGGTGACACTGTTCCGGTATTGGATATCTTTACAAACAATACCTTAACTGTTACAGTAACTAGAGGTAATTGTTCTATCACTGCTAGTAGAAATGCCTTTGTAATTGATAGTCCCAGTGTTAATTTAGGAAATGATACGTTGTTATGTTTTGGTGCTGTATTGCCTTTAAGTATGCAGGCCACAAATGCCACCTATTTATGGAGCAACAACCAAACCTCAAATTCTATTTGGGCGGTAAACGAAGGCACTTATTGGGGCACCGCCACCAATGTATGTGGAATTTCTTCTGATACAGTTGTTCTTGATATAGATTCCGTGTTAAGTGTAGATATAGGGCCTCCTGATACCGTTTTGTGTAGTGGAGATACCTACACTTTAACCAGTAACGTTATTGGAGATAGCTACGCATGGAATAATGGAAGTACCCTTAACAACACTCAAGTTTCTGCGGTGTACACCTATCAATTAAGTGTTACCAATGTATGCGGAACTTTTACGGATACTATAAACGTAGACTACGACACCTCTCCCATAACTTACCTTGGACCTGACAGCATTTACTGTATTACCAACCTTCAAACCTTAAGTACAAATTGGAGTAGAGCCACCTTTTTATGGAGTAATGGAGACCAAACCAATAGCATTTTAGCCGACACCAATGGTACTTATTGGGTACAAGTCACTAATTTATGTGGTTATGATGATGATACAGTAAGCATTGGGTACCATGAACCCATATTTTTTTCGTTAGGTGCCGATACCAACTTATGTATTGGAGATACCATTACATTAACCCCGTCATCTCCCAACGCCTCTTGGATTTGGAATGATGGGAGCACAGACAGCACTCAAATCATTTCCGGCCCAGGAAATTATAGCGTAAGTGCAAATAACAAATGTGGCACATTTAAAGACTCCATTTTCGTTTCGCAGATTGATGTTCCGGAAATTACAACCATTATTAACGACACTCTTTTTTGCGAAGGTTTATCTTTTGCAAGAGTTATTGCACCTTCAACAAGCGATAGCATTTTATGGATGGATGGATTCAAATTTTACTCTAGAGTATTTGATACAGCGTCAGTTTACAGCTATGGACTGGGGAATATTTGTGGGTCTGTTTATGACACCTTTGAGGTAGTCATTGATACTCCAGCTGTGGCCACCCTCGGAAATGATACTACTATTTGTTTTGGAGAAATGGTAACCAAATCGTTTGACCTCCCCCTACACACTTATGAATGGAGTACCGGAAGCCAAGATAGCTTCAATATATTTAGAGAAAAAGGGCTGTATAGCGTAACCATCACTTCGCCAGGATTGTGTGAAACATATACCGAGTTTATTGTAAAACCTTGTGAAACGCAACCCTATATTCCAAATGCATTCACTCCGGGTAGTATAGACAATATCAACACCCATTTTACTATTAAAGGAGAAGGTATTCGTAAATTCAGAATTGTAATTTATAATCGTTGGGGAATGCAAATATTTGAGTCTTTTGATATGGATTTATCTTGGGATGGAACTATAAACGGGAAAGATGCCCCAACCGGAGTCTATTCGTATAAGGTTTGGTACAATACTGGAATTAGTTCTAATAGCGTTACCCTTACTGGCGAGGTTTACCTGATAAGGTAAATTCTACACTAAAGGAATACTAATAATTCCTGCTAGCGTTAAAAATTTGTATATCGAATTTAACCGCTCAAAATCATTTGGGCCTGATGCTTTTAAAAGTAAAAATCCACTTAAAACAATTATCACTTCGCCAATTAAGAAATATCCCATTACTAAAGTTATTCCATGTATATAGAATAATGTAGCAAACGGAAACAAGGTGAGAATCATTAGTAAAGCAATTGTTCTTTTAGTGGCTTTCATACCCACTTTTATTGGTAAAGTTTCATACCCAAAAATCAAATCTCCTTTCTCAGAAAGGACATCTTTTATTATTTCACGGATAATAATCATCAATCCAATAAAACTTAAATAAAGAAAGATATCAAACGTAAACACCCAGTAATATATTACCACCACAAAAAACGGTGCAATGTTCAATAAGGCTGCAGATAACTCCCCTAGAAAGGCTTTCTTTTTTAATTTATGAGAGTAAAACCACAAGGCAATACTGAATAAAAAATTAAAAAGCATCACTTTTTTACCCACATAAAAACTCATCACTACCCCCACGGTATTGAAAAAGAAATACATATTCAAACAAGTTGTTTGGCTTACCATTCTACTAAAAATAACTTTATCGGGTCTGTTAACGGTATCTCGTTCCAAATCATAAAAGCTATTTATAATAAACCCAGATGCAATGATAAAGGCTGTAGCAAAAATGGATATATGCAAGTAAGGGTCGAGAAGCAATTCCAGTTTATTAGAATCTTTATTCAATAAAAATAATGCCGAAAGGTATTGAGCAATCATTACTGCAAATACACTATACCATCTAACTAGCCGGAGTACGTACCACGATTTAAAAATAGCGTATCGCTGACGCCTATTGAAGAGGGGACTCAAAATTTATAGATTACCTCGAGTTCTTGACCTTGAAGCATCTTTTGCGCTTTTGGAAAATCGCGCGTAAAACCTAAAATAAAACCACCGCCACCAGAGCCGCAAAGCTTCAAGTAATACGCGTTTGATTTTAAACCATCTTCCCAATATTTTTGGAAATTAGATGGAATCATAGGTTTGAAATTTTGAAGTACTAATGAAGATAAATGTTTCAAGCTATCAAAAAGAGGTTGCGTTTCTCCTTCCAAAAATGCCGAAATGCATTGATCATTGTATTTTTTAAAATCTTTTTTAATCATGTTACGGAAACCTTCTTGCTTCATTCGTTCCATGAAAATATTTACCATACCTTGAGTTTCTCCAATAGTACCGGTGTTCATTAAAAAGATAGCGCCATTGCCTTCCTTTTCATCTGGAATTCCAATGGTGTTTACATCGCTTTTTGATTTAATTAAAACGGGAAGTTTTAAGTAGCAAATCAATGGATCCACCCCTGAACTTTTACCATGAAAATAGGACTCTATGGTGCCAAAAGCAGCTTTAAGCTTTATGATATCTTCGGATGATAAATTGTTTTCTGGGTTCAATTTATCTACTGCGTATTTATCATAAATAGCAGCAACTAAAGCTCCTGAACTTCCTACACCATAGCCCTGCGGGATGGTAGAATCAAAATACATTCCGTTGGCGATATCCTCTCCAAACTGAACCAAATTCAATTGAACCGGCAATTCCTTAGCATCGGCCATGGCCAATAAATGCTTGTGAAAGTTAACTAAATGTCCGTTGGAATTTTGGGCCACTTCTGAGTCTCTATCCTCATACTTTAACTCACCCATATAGGCTTTGTAAGGAATAGATAAACCCATAGAATCTTGAATGATTCCATACTCTCCGAAGAGCAAAATTTTTGAATGAAAGAGTGCTTCTTTAATCATTTTATTGCGATTTGGGTCCCCGTCCTACCGCGTCACAAATATACATTTTGTTCTCACAATAGCCAACTAACTCATTTTTAATCCACTGCAACACCTCTTTTGCTTCCGATTTTGGATACAATAAATGAACATTAGCTCCCGCATCTAAAGTAAAATACACATGGTTTCCTGTAGCCTTTCTATAGGCCCACAAATCATGAATAACCGCCACTGTGTTTGGTTTCATTAACATGAAGTAAGGCGTAGACGTCATCATCATTCCATGTAAAGTTAAGGCCTCACTCTCCACTAAAGCACCAAACTCCTCTAGGTTACCCGATTGTAAAATTTCGTTTAGCTTAGTCGTATTGTCTTGCGCTTGTTTAAAACGGGTTTCTGCGTATGGATTAGAATGCATTAATCCGTGGCCCACAGTACTGGAAACCTCTTTTTGACCACGTTCAATTAATAAGATAGTATCTTGAAATTCATCAAAAACTTCATGAGTTTCCACTACAGGAATCGCAATTTCGTTACTTGAGTTTTGCAGCGAACTTTCTCCCCAAGTGGTCAATCCTCCATAAACCGAACGACATGCACTACCCGAACCTAAACGCGCGATAAAAGATGCTTTTTGATAAAAATAGTCTTCAGAAATATCCGGGTTCAGTTCCTTTTCAATACTCATTAAGCATAACGCCATAGCACTCATACCTGAAGCTGAAGACGCAATACCACTTGAATGCGGAAAAGTATTTTCAGTATCGATAGTTAATTCTAGCTGACTTAAAAATGGGAAATAAGCTTCTACTTTTTTTAGAAATAAAAACGTTTTCTCTCCAAACTGACCCGCATCTTTCCCCTCAAACATGAAACACACCTGTGGTCCATCACCTACATCTTTACGCTTAGCGTATTGAATTTTGGTTTTGGTTTTACTCTCGCTTAACGTAAAACTAATAGAAGGGTTTGCAGGAATTTGATTACCTGTTTTACCCCAATATTTTACCAACGCAATGTTAGATGGGCTTTCCCATTTTACTTCTCCAGAAAATCCATCCGGAACATTTTTTACACCACCTTCTGCAATAATTGACATATGCTTAACTATGAAGTCTTGATAAAAACTATTTGAGTTTCAACTTCCGTCTTCCGACTTCAGCCTTCGATCTTCTACCTAAAATTCTGCGTTTCCAGGTGTACGTGGAAATGGAATTACATCTCTAATGTTACCCATTCCAGAAAGGAAAAGAATTAAACGCTCAAACCCTAAACCAAAGCCACTATGTGGCGCTGTACCAAATTTACGAGTATCTAAATACCAAGATAATTCCTCTTCTTCAATACCCATGGTTTTGATTTTGTTAAGTAGCACATCGTAACGTTCTTCACGTTGCGAACCACCCACCATTTCTCCAATTCCTGGGAAAAGAATATCCATAGCTCTTACCGTTTTTCCATCTTCGTTTTCACGCATATAGAAAGCCTTGATATTGGCCGGATAATCAAATAAAATCACTGGTTTTTTAAAATGCTTCTCTACCAAATAACGCTCGTGCTCTGATTGTAAATCTGCTCCCCAACCGTCAATCACAAATTGGAATTTCTTTTTCTTGTTGGGTTTAGAGTTTCTTAAAATCTGAATTGCATCAGTGTATGAAACACGCTCAAAGTCGTTATCTACAACAAACTGTAACTTTTCTTTTAGTTCCATTGGCGAACGTTCAGCAGCTGGCTTCACTTTCTCTTCATCGCTTAAGCGCTTACTCAAAAAGCTTAAATCGTCATCGCACTTTTCTAAAATAGATTGGATCACATATTTCAAAAAGTCCTCGGCCAAATCCATATTGTCATCCAAGTCATTGAATGCCACTTCTGGCTCTACCATCCAAAACTCTGCTAAATGACGTGTAGTATTTGAGTTTTCCGCTCTAAAAGTAGGTCCAAACGTGTACACCTCTCCTAAAGCCATAGCTCCAAGCTCTGCTTCTAGCTGACCAGAGACAGTAAGGTTTGTAGCCTTTCCAAAAAAGTCTTTCGAAAAATCAACTTCTCCCTCTTCGGTAGTGGGTGCGTTATTGATATCCATGTTGGTTACCTTAAACATTTCCCCCGCTCCTTCAGCATCACTTCCCGTAATGATTGGCGTATGCATCCATACAAAACCCTTTTGGTTAAAGTACTCATGAATGGCGTATGCCGCAGCATTTCTAATACGTAAAACCGCGCTGAAATAATTAGTTCGCGGACGTAAATGCGCTATTTCACGCAAAAACTCTAAAGAGTGACGTTTAGGTTGTAATGGGTACTCATCCGTACTCGCATCACCTAAAATTTCAATTTCCTTAGCTTCTACTTCAAAGCTTTGACCAGCTCCTTGACTTTCAATTAAATTCCCAACAACGCTCAAAGCAGCACCAGTGGTAATACGTTTCAACTCTTCTTCGTCAAAATTTGCATTATCAACCACCACTTGAATATTATTAATAGTAGAACCATCATTCATTGCTATGAACGATACGTTTTTGCTACCTCTTTTGGTACGCACCCACCCTTTAACAGTAATTCCGTCTTGTGTGCCTTGACTGGCCAACAGGTCTTTGATCTTTGTTCGCATTTTGATTGTCTAAAAATTTAAGCCCGCAAAGGTAGCGATTTGGAAGGATTTTTAAGGGCTTTTGACAATTGGCTTTTAGGCTACAATACCACCACTTTTTTTCGAAGTAAAACCTCCCCGTTATTATTACGAATAATAACAATGTAAAAACCCTTAGCCAAGCCATTCACTTGTAATTCAACCGCAAACTGAAACGTATTTGATTTCACCAAATCACCATGAAGATTCGTCACCTCATAAGATAGTAAATCTTTAAACTTTTCTGTGGTAATATGTAATTTACTCGATACTGGATTTGGGAACACTTTAAAATATTTTTCTGTTTCAAGTTCAGAAACACTAGTAGTATCACCATGTGGTACACCATCCTTAATATAACCAACCAGTTCATCTGCATGCGAATAAAACCCAGTTAAAATGGACTCTATTTTTGGTTCTATTCCTAGCGCATATTCACAGAAAGGGCCTGTAATTTTCACCTCAACCCACTTATTATTCATCAAGCAATATCCATACCCATTATCAAAAGAATTTTCATTACCCTTAACCAGATCACCATCATAATCATTATACATTTTGACGTTAACAATAATTCCAGAATCATATAATCCAGTATCCAAAAAAAATGGAACTGCCTCTGCCATTGTATTCGGAAAGGCGTTTAACATGGGGTTCATTGTTGGTGAATATTTAATCTTCTTATTTCCATAATCATAGATTACAGTATCATTCACAATTTGCTTACTTTGAACAGTTCTTTTGTAAATATTAATATTAGGTCCATCTGAATCATACCAACCCACCCATCTAACAAACTTATCTCCAACATTGTAATCAAAATAATCAACACCCATGGGTATACTTTGCCCTACCTTTAAATTGTGAACACCTATTAATTCATATTTGCGGTAATAGTCTTTAGAAAAGTCAATTGCATTTAATAACCCATAATTTTTAGATAGGACTAATTCCAGCCCATTAACCTCAAACACCTTAACTGAATCGAATACTTGAAACAAATCAACAAAACGATTTTCATAGGCTATCATTTGCATGGTGTCATTTTGCAAACTATCACACAACCAAAAGTCTCCAACATGAGCATTTGTATTTATCAAAATCTTTTGATCCCCATATGAAATTGTCCAGTGCCCACTTGAATCAGACATCCATAGCCCAACCATTTGTGGCTGAGTTAATTCTCGAATATAAACTTGGGAAGGAGGGTACCAACTCACATACGCACAACTTGAATCATAGGGAATAGTATCTACAACTTTTCCTGGTGAGATCTGATTCATATAATACCTCGTTTGATTTGAAAATTGAGAAATACTATCTACCCAAACTGTATATAAATGGACTTCTGGATCATTTTGCTCATAAACCAAAGTATCATTGGGCATAACTAAAGACCAGTTTTGAGTGAATCCAGTATGGAAAAATAAACCAAGAGTAAGTGTCAGAAATAGTTTTTTCATAGTAAAAAGGTTGAGCTCAAATATAGCGTTTAATCCTTAGTTTATTTCACTACCTTCCTAAAAGTCAAGTTAATTCGTAAACCTTCTACTCTTTTTTGTTGAGGTACTTGATGTTTATAGTGCTTTTGAATTCCACTTCCCATAAAAAGCAAACTACCCGGTTCTAAATGAATTTTTACCTCATCAGATGTGTTCTTCGTATTTCGTAAATCAAACCTACGGGCCGTTCCTAAATTTAAAGAAGCAATTAGCGGGTCGTTACCCAAAGCCTTTTCATAATCGGAGTGCCACCCCATTTTATCCGAACCATTTCTATAGGCATTCAACAAAACACTATTAAATTCTGTTCCTGTAGCTAATTCAATTTTTTGTTTCACTGCTAATAAAGGCGCAGACCATGGCTGCAATTCATGTTTAATACCTGAATAATCATAACCTACCTCTTTGTTTACCACCCAAGCAGCCATTCGGGGTATGGGATGTGATTTACCAAAAACCGTTAAATGGGGTTGCTCCCAATTGTAATGAGACCATAAATGAGCCTTCAACTCTTCCTGTTCCAACTCCGATAAAAAGCCCTTTAAATACCAACCTTCACCCTCAATTAATGGCAGCGAAATCTTTGTTGGTTTGGTTTCAAAAAGCGACATGGCCCAAAATTAGGCATTGAAAACGGCTTCATTAACAAATCTTAAATCTATTTAGTGATTGTAAATATGGGCTGCTCGGTAATTTTTTTAATTTAGCGCCCTATTAAAAATTGAACAGAAATTCAATTAATTAGCATGGCTTCAAGCAACTCAAGCAAATCGTATTTTTCAGTAATCATTAGTATCGCCTTGGTACTTTTTATGTTGGGTATTACTGGATTATTGGTACTAAAAGCAAAGTCCATTTCAGAATCTGTTAAAGAAAACATTGGTATTACGGTGTACTTACGCGATGACGTAAAAGATGTGGATGTGAAAAGATTGCAAAAATCACTAGATGCTTCTCGATTTGTGAAAACCACCGAGTTTATTTCGAAAGAAGATGCTGCCGAAATTTTACAAGCCGATTTAGGAGAAGATTTTGTAGACTTTTTAGGTTATAATCCACTACTTACAAGTATTGATGTACGGATGAATGCCGAATATGCTCACCCAGACAGTTTAGCGTGGATTGAGGCCGATTTATTAAAAAATCCTAAAATCCGAAATGTAGATTACCACAAAGATTTGTTAACTGCCGTAAACGAAAACATTCAAAAAATCACATTAGTTTTAGTCGGATTCTCTGTCATGCTACTATTTGTAGCAATGGCGTTAATTAATAGCACCATTCGATTATCTATTTATTCTAGACGATTTATCATTCGCAGCATGCAATTAGTTGGGGCAACACCTCAATTTATTACGCGTCCGTTTGTTATGAAAAGTATTGTGAATGGATTTTATGGGGCTTTAATATCTATTGTGTTAATCGCATTAGTGGTTTACTCCATTCAAAAACAAATGCCTGAGATATTTGGCATCAACGACATTTCCTTATACGCTACCGTTATTGGTGGGGTTATTGGCCTAGGCTTATTAATAAGCTGGCTAAGCACCACATTCGCAGTACGTAGATATTTAAAATTAAAAACAGATCAATTATACCGATAGTTATGGCTAACAAAAACGAAATTTCAGGTGGCGATCAAATGCCATTTACTAAAACAAATTACATTTATTTAATCGCGGGTTTTGTACTTATCGTTATTGGATTCTTTTTAATGGCCGGTGGAGGCTCTGATGATCCTGCAGTATTTAGTGACGCCATTTTTTCTACGCGTAGATTAACCATAGCACCTATTGTAATATTGAGCGGGTATGGTGTAATTCTTTTGGCCATCATGAAAAAGACCCAGGAGTAGTCATTATCCATGAGTTTATTTGAAGCAATAGTTCTTGGAATTATCCAAGGACTAACGGAGTTTTTACCCGTAAGTAGTAGTGGCCATTTAGAATTGGCGAAAGCCATTTTTGGGGGAAATAGTTTACCTAAAGAAAGTATGGCTTTTACCATTCTTTTACACGGAGCCACTGCCCTTAGTACCATAGCAGTTTACCGAAAAGATATTGGGCAAATCATTGCAGGGTTGTTTAATAAAGATTGGAATGAAGAGAAAATATTCTCCGTAAAAATCATTATTTCTATGATTCCGGCAGCGCTTGTTGGGGTGTTATTTAACGACCAATTGGAAGTAATGTTTAGCGGACAAACGCTTTGGGTAGGGATTTTATTATTGCTTACTGGAGGATTATTGTTGACGGCCGACCGAGCTAAATCAACTGAAAAACCAGTGACATTTATGTCTTCTTTAATTATTGGTATTTCACAAGCCATAGCCATTTTACCGGGCATTTCTCGTTCTGGAGCTACCATATCAACAGCCGTAATTTTGGGTATTGATAAAGAAAAAGCAGCACGTTTCTCTTTTTTAATGGTGGTACCATTGATTTTAGGGAAAATGGCTAAAGACATTTTAGATGGCGGTAGCGATTTTGGTTCTCTTTCTATTCCTGTTCTTTCAGGAGGTTTTATTGCTGCATTTGTAGCTGGAATTTTGGCTTGTACTTGGATGATTGCTCTAGTAAAGAAAAGTCAACTTAAATACTTTGCATATTACTGCTTTCTGGTAGGTATGATTGCCGTGGGTATCAACTTAATGTAATTGGTACTGGATGTCTAAACTGTACAATTTTAGAGGTGGCGAAGTGCTTTTGGTGGACAAACCATTAGAATGGACCTCATTTGACGTAGTCAATAAACTACGTTACCAACTCAAACATAAAACCGGAATTAAACGCTTTAAAGTAGGCCATGCAGGTACGCTTGATCCATTAGCTTCTGGGCTACTAATTGTTTGTTGTGGCAAAGCTACCAAAACCATAGATTCGTTCATGGGAATGGCAAAAGAATACACCGGAACCATTGTTTTGGGTGCTACTCGTCCATCGTATGATATGGAAACCGAAATTGATCAAGAATTTG
>JBMYWA010000022.1:0-29535 GCA_049606935.1 Salibacteraceae bacterium | reverse complement strand
CGACCTGCTGATTACAAATCAGCTGCTCTAGCCAGCTGAGCTACATCGGCAAAACTTTAACCTAATCTCTGTTAGTGATTGTTTTTACAACACCTCCTTTGAAAAGGAATGCAAATGTAGAAAAGAAATGCGATTCTCCAAACAACAATTTGCACTTTTTTTAAAAAAGTTTTTTATCCCTTAAAAATCAGGCTATTTATCTTTCAGCCATCTTCTCTTTTAATTTTTTTACTTGCCTTCTTAAGGCTTCTAAAGCCTCATCAACCGCTTCTTCAAAGGAAGCGGCTTTTTTGCTTGCAAAAAGATCATTTCCTGGCACCTCAAGCTTAATTTCAACTAGCTTATTTTCACGGTTTTCAGATTTCTCTAAACGCAAAAACACTTCTCCTGACACAATTCTATCGAAATATTTTTCTAATTTATCAGCTTTCACTTGTATTAAATCAAGTAATTTTTGATCCGCATCGAATCTTATTGATTGAATATTTAACTTCATATATTTTTTAGATTTTAAGCTCTAGGATGAGCCTGATTATAGATTGTTTTTAATTTCTCAAAGGAGTTATGCGTATAAATTTGGGTAGCTGATAGATTTGCATGTCCCAGGAGCTCTTTTATTGTATTTAAATCGGCCCCATTATTTAGCATATGCGTTGCAAATGTGTGCCTAAGTACATGAGGACTTTTCTTACTTATAGTAGATACTTTTGCTAAATACGAATTTACTATATTGTAAATCATTTTTGGATAAGCCTTTTTACCTTTTTTTGTAACAATTAAACTATCACAACTAACATCTATTTCATTTCGATGTTTCAAATAGGAAACACAAAGTTTAATAATTTCTGCATTTAAGGGCACTAATCTTTGCTTATTTCTTTTTCCTAAAACTTTTACCGTTTTACTTAGCTCTTGAATATCATCAATTGAAATTCCGATTAACTCAGAGAGTCTAATACCTGTTTGATAAAGCAATTCGATTATTAATTGGTTTCTTTCTCCTTCAAACCCCTCTTCAAATACACCTACATTTAAAAGCTTATTCATAGAGGACTGATCTACAAATTCAGGAAGTTTCTTGCTCATTTTAGGAGCAACCACTTTTACGGTTGGATTTACACTCAACACTTGGGTTAACTGCAAAAACCTAAAGTAAGTTTTTAAGGAAGATAATTTTCGATTTATGGAGTTAGATGAAATATTCGACTCGTTAACTAGCGAAACTAACCAAGATCTAATATCCTTATGACCAACATCCATGATACTGGAGCTGAAACCATTATCGATAATAAAATTCGAAAATTGATTTAAATCAGTAATGTAAGCTTTAACCGTATGGTTAGAAAACCTTTTTTCTGACTGCAAATATTTTTGGAATTCATCTCTATACATGCACAACGGCTCTTATGTAAGTGTATAAAAATAAAAAATCCCACGATAAAAATCGCAGGATTCCCTTAAAATATTACAAGAAAATTTAGAATTAATCTAAATTGTTCAAGTATTGCTCACGGTAAATAGCACGTAGTTTTTCTTCACGCTTTCTAACCGTTGGCTTTATATATTTTTTTCTTGCACGCATTTCTTTCATAACACCAGTGCGTTCGAATTTCTTCTTGAATTTTTTTAGAGCTCTTTCTATTGGCTCTCCATCTTTTACAGGTACAATTAACATGCTTGTTTCTTTTTAAGGGCGGCAAAGGTAATGCGATATTCCTTTATACCAAACTTTATTTAATTATTTGTCGAGAAATTACTAACTTTTGTATTTCGGAGGTTCCTTCTCCAATAGTACACAACTTACTATCTCTATAAAACTTTTCTACAGGGTAGTCTTTGGTGTACCCATATCCACCATGAACTTGCACTGCCTCATTGGAGATTTCTACTGCAATTTCGGAAGAATACAACTTTGCCATTGCTCCCTCTTTTGTCATAATTTGTTTTCTTTCTTTTAAATCAGCGCTATGCATGGTAAGCAAATGAGCCGCCTCAATTTTAGTAGCCATTTCTGCTAATTTAAACGAAATAGCTTGAAACGAAGCAATAGGTTTTCCAAATTGCTCCCGTTCTTTGGCGTATTTAATTGAGGCTTCATAGGCTCCCATAGCAATTCCTACACCTAATGCGGCAATAGAAATTCTACCGCCATCCAAAACTTTTAATGCTTGCTTAAAACCTTCTCCAACATTTCCAAGAATTTGATCTTTATGAACTCTTACGTTATCAAAAAACAAAGCAGACGTTTCGGAGGCACGCATTCCTAATTTATTTTCTTTAGCACCTCCTTTAAAACCTTCTGTTCCTTTATCAATAATAAAAGCGGTAGTTCCATCAGAAGCTCCTTTTTCTCCAGTTCTAACAATCACCACAGCAACATCTCCAGAAATTCCATGAGTTATGAAGTTTTTCGCTCCGTTAATCACCCAATAATCTCCATCTTGCACACCTACTGTAGCCATTCCTCCAGCATCTGAGCCAGAACCTTGTTCTGTTAAACCCCAAGCTCCAATAAACTCAGCCGTAGCTAGTTTAGGTAGGTATTTTTTCTTTTGCTCTTCATTTCCAAATTGCAAAATATGACCCGTGCACAAAGAATTATGAGCAGCGACAGATAATCCAATTGAACCATCAACTTTCGAAATTTCCTCAACAACCGTTACATATTCCTGATACCCAAAACCAGATCCTCCATATTTGGTTGGAACCAATACTCCCATTAAACCTAGGTCTCCAAGTTTTTTAAATAATTCAACAGGAAAGGTTTGAGCCTCATCCCATTTCATAATATTAGGCCTGATTTCTTTTTCTGCAAAGTCTCTAACCATTTGAGAGATCATTTCCTGATTTTCAGTCTGTTCAAAATTCATTTCAATAAAATTATGGTGTGAATACTTATAACTCCAAGTAAACCGCAAGTTTACTATATATTTCCTCATTGAGCAAACCCAATTCCACTAGTTCATGAACGGATTTATATTTTTTTTTGAAAGCCCTATAATCATGAATATTAATTGCCATATTCCATGTAATATATGGATGCTTAACCATCTCTGTGGCAGTGGCTGAATTGATTTTTATTTTAACAATTTGATTGGTGTCCACATAAATAAATGGGGTGATTTTTTGGACAGTAGATTCCCGCATTCGTTCAATTTCATAGAGTTGTTCTACAGATTGATAACCCCCAAGAGCTACTCTATATTTTACTATTCTATTTGCATAATAGCTTCCTATTCCTTTTAATGTCTTTAATTCTGTAGTATCGGCACTATTAATTTCAATGGAAAGGGGTTTCTGAGTTGGTCTGAAACTCTTTGAATTCCTGGTTTCCACAGATTTGTTAGATTTGATAACTGAATCTGGTAATTCAATATAGCGCTTCATTTGCGCGAATAAACTATCGCTAATTACATACATCTTTTTTACATCACTTTTTACTCTAAATTGGCCGCCCTTTAATTTGTAATTTTCAATTGACATTGCTTGCTTTTCAGTTAAGCTGAATTTCAACCAAGTTTCAATACCTATAAGATTAGGGTTGAATTTAACCGGGTTCCAAATTTTTATTGGGTTGGGTTTTCCCACCTTATTCTTGGAAGAGTTGTTCTTTGAATAATACCGGCTTTTAAAGTAATTGGTGTCTTTTTTCCATCTTTTGGTTTTCTCTTTCTTCAAAGCTTCTCTTTCAATAGAGTCCTTTTTTAGGGCCAGAATATAGCTATCTAATTCTTTAGAATTTGGGACAATAGGATCTGGCATCATAAGAGGAATGCATAACTGAAATATTAGTAGCAGTATTATTAGGGTTATTAAAACAATTATTCCATTTCTTTCTCTTTTATTAAAAGCAAATAAATCTTTCCATTCTCCTTTCATGACAGTTGTAGTAAAAAGTGAAGGAATTGGGAGTCTACGGTTAACCAACACAAATTAAGTCAACCAAGGTAAGGAAAAATCATCACACATAAAAAAGGCTCCAATTTTGGAGCCTTCTACATTATTTAAATTTTTTAATAACACCGGTTTTTACACGGTACATATACTCATTCAAATCGGCTTTAACTTCATTAGACATAATTAGCAATCCAATAATGTTAGGGAAAGCCATTGCTAAAATCATCATATCTGAAAAGGTAATTACGGAATTCATGGAAGAAGACGAACCAATTATTACAAATATCAGGAATACAAGCTTGTAAATATTTTCGGCTAATTTTTCCTCTCCGAATAAATAAGTCCATGCTTTTAATCCGTAATACGACCATGAAATCATAGTAGAAAAAGCGAACAAAAACACAGCTCCTGCCAGTACTAAAGGAAACCAAGAAAAGGCACTTTCAAAGGCTTTAGAAGTTAGTTGGGCTCCCTCTAGACCTCCATGTTGGTACTCACCAGTAATAACAATTACCAAAGCTGTCATAGTGCAAATAACAACTGTATCAATAAATGGTTCAAGTAGCGCTACAAAGCCTTCGCTTACTGGCTCCTGAGTCTTTACCGCAGAATGTGCAATGGCAGCAGATCCTACCCCCGCTTCATTTGAGAAAGATGCTCTTTTAAACCCGGTCATTAAAACTCCAATAAATCCACCGCCAATAGATTCTGGCGAAAATGCTCCGGAAAATATTAATGAAAAGGCATCAAAAATTTTATCGTAGTTAATACCTAAAATAATTAAAGCCGAAAACACATATAAACCTGCCATGAAAGGAACAATTTTTTCTGTAACCTTAGCAATTGATTGAATCCCGCCAATAATAACTACACCAACCAATAGAGCCATTCCTACACCAAACCAAAATCCTTGTCCTTCTAAAAACGTGAATTGCCCGGCCATTTGCACAAACGCTTGATTTGATTGGAACATATTTCCACCACCAAAAGATGCTAATACGGCTAGAACAGCAAACAAAACTGCTAGCGCTTTCCCCAGATCTGCTAAATTTCGTTTTCTTAATCCTTTTGTAAGGTAATACATTGGTCCGCCAGAAATAGATCCGTCCTCATGAATATCTCTATACTTCACACCTAAAGTACATTCCGTAAATTTGGTAGACATTCCTAACAAGCCCGCAATAATCATCCAGAATGTTGCTCCTGGCCCTCCAATGGTAATTGCCACAGCAACGCTTGCTATATTCCCTAACCCTACCGTTGCCGAAAGAGCGGTGGTTAACGCCTGAAAATGGGACACTTCACCCTTATCATTTGGGTCGTCAAATTTTCCTTGAACCAATTGAAAGGCATGCTTGAAACCTCTAAAATTGATAAAGTTCATTTTTAGGGTAAAAAAGATAGCCCCAAAAATTAGCCACACCACAATAAAAGGTACATCTGCTTCGATGTTAATTCCTAGTAATTTTAATGGGTCTGCGAAAAAAAACATCGCTAAGAAATCAACTATGGGTGCAAAAAGTGCATCAATAGAATCTCCAATATTTCCTGATGTAACCACTTTAACTTCTTGACTCCATAAAAGAGGTAATTGAATCATCAAAAGAGATAATGTTAACGATAATTTCTTCATGTAAATTTTATTTTTCTCAAATATAATTATCTATACCAAAAGTTTAATTGAATTTTAAAAAGTTCTATATCTTGTATAGTTATTTAATCATTTTGATAGATTTAGCAACTCCTTCGGTAATTCCAATTGGGCAAAGGTTAAAGTCTCTTTTTACCTTTAAATTTTTAAAACATGAATTAATTGGACGTAATTCACCTCCCAAAGTATGAGCAGATTTTGTGGGTACTACAAATTTGTGATCTATCCTTAACTGCCTTTCAATTTCCATTGCAAATTCAAATACCGAAATCACATTTTCGCCTCCCAAATTATAAACTCCAATTTGGTGACTATTAATACTGAGTGCTACCAAACGAATTACATCTCCTACGAAAGTAGGCGTACGCATTTGATCATCAACAACATTTATTTGAATACCGCTCACAACAGAATTGTAAACCCAAGAAAAAATATTTGGCCTAGCAGCTACTGGCGAAAAACCATAGACCAAAACGGGGCGAATAATTACCCAATTAGAATTAGTGCATTGAATAAATTTTTCGCATTCATATTTACTTTTAGCATAAATGCTTTGAGGGTTTGGTTGGCTTTCCTCATCTTCCCATTTATTACTGCCATTAAATACAAAATCGGTAGACAAAAAAACAATCTTAGCATAAAACTTCTTACAATAGTTAGAAATTATTTTAGTAGCCTCGATATTAACATTACGACATAATTCTTGGTTTTTTTCGCACAAATCAACTTGTGAAATAGCGGCACAATGTACCACAATATTTGGTCGAATATTTTCTAAGCACGAATTTAGGCCTAGTAAATCAAGCAAATTAAGATTTAAATAAAATTTCGGGTTTAACTGCTCATTTCGATTTCTACCTCTTGAGGTTCCGAATACTTGTACATTGGTTTGGTTTAATAAATGATTTACAATTAAAGATCCAATAAAGCCATTGGAGCCTGTAACTAAAACCCTTTTTATTTCCATTACAGTTGCAGAAGCGTATTTATTTGTCTTATCTGACTTTGGGTTCCCAATACGAATATTTTACATCCAGGAACCAGTATTAATTCTCGACTAGGGTTCACCTTATATTCCCCTTCGGGTGTACGATAGCCAACAATTAAGCATCCAGAGTCATAACTTTCATCTAGTTTGGAAAGCTTTTGGTCTTGAAACTGTGTTGGTATATTTCGATAAGGAATTTCTTCCAGGTTAACTTCATTACTACCCATTACGGAAATATGATCTAGAAACTCATAAACATCTGGAGTTACAACAAGTGAACCCATATGAGCTCCTCCAACTTTATCAGGCATAATAACATTATCGCTTCCCGCAATTCGCAACTTTTTTTCGGAACTATCTTCAGAGGCACGACTAATAATATGAATTTTGGGAGCTAGTTCTCTGGCTGTTAAAACCACGAAAACGTTAGAAGCATCATTTGGAAGAGTAGATATTATAGAATTAGCACGTTGAATTCCTGAACGAATAAGGGTTTTTTCAGTAATTGCATCTCCTTTGATATACAAAAGGTTGGCTTCTTTTAAACGTGCTAAAATTTCGTCATCGTTTTCAATAATTACTACTTCCTTCCCGTAGGCCAAAAGAGTTTTTACAGCTTGAGCTCCGTTCCGCCCATACCCACAAACAATTACGTGATCTGAAATTCTATCAATGTATGCGTCCACTTTATAGTTTTTAAAATAATTATGTAAATCTCCATTAACAATATACCTGGTAATGTAGGAAACGGTATATGCAAAAATACCAAAGCTGAAAATAATCAAAAATGCAGTAAAAATTCTACCTTCAACAGATAATGGTTGCACCTCTTTAAACCCCACAGTAGACACTGTAATAATGGTCATATAGAACGCATCCACCAAGTTATAGTCTTCAATTACCATAAATCCCAAAATCCCAGTTAAGATAACTGTAGAAAGAAGGAAAAATGAAAAATATAACTCCTTAAAATATTTAAACGCGCTTGTCACTATTACAACTCCCAAATAGTGGTTTTCTTAGGTTTAAACCAATTTTTATTTTTTAGAATGAAGGCCATGGCTAAATAAATAACCAATGGTGACCCTAGGGTTAAAAACGACAAGTAAATAAAATACACACGAATTGTACCTGTGTTTACATTAAACTTTGATCCCCACCATTCGCAAACACCATAGGCCCGCTCCTCAAAAATGTGTTGAATATAGTTAACTAGTCTCATTTATTAGTAGTTGTTTTCCGATGCCACAATTTAAGCAATTCTTTAAATTACAATAACTATTTGTTAATTGAATTAAAGCCTGGCTATCAAAAGCATTCTTTGCAAACATATTGTATTGAGCCCAATTTTTGGTAATGAAATTATTTTCAGGATGAGTTTTTTCTAAAAGAGAAATTGCCATTTCTTGATGTAGTAGAGATTGTGACTCCTTACCATAAAAAAACAACATCGGGGTAATTGAGTTTATTAGAATATTTTCAATAGATTTTTTTCCTAAATTTTTCTTTGAATCTTTAGATTTCCTTTCAAATATAAAGTGTGTATCCCAAAAATCACTACACTTCACAGAGAGTAGACCTTTTACCGTTTCAATATCCATATTTCTAACAAACACATCAAAAAGATTTCCGTTTTTTAAAATTAAGGTCGCTAACTGTGAAATTCGTAAAGTTGGAAAGTTTGTTGGTCTAACCTTACCAAACTTCCATATAGATTTGTCAATTGTTTCCAACTGATATTTATGTTTATTATGGGCGAATTCAGTTTTAAGATGTTTTTCAAAAACTGATTTAGGTTTATCTGGTATCAACCCTGCAACTCCAAAAAAAATAGATTCCAACGCCACCTGACTATCTTTATTTTTAAGTAGTATTTTAAAATCAATTCTTTTTGCCAATTCATGCATGGGTATTGCGTTGACTTTAAAGCCAAAGTTCTTACTTAATACGACAAACATGGTTTGCTCCCAATTACGGTTGGTTTGAAGATAAATATCTTTTATTTCCGACACTTTGTATTCTAATCGTTCTATTAAAACACGATGCAGCCATTGAGAAGTTTTAAAATCGTTTCTCTTATCGATCAACTCAGAACATAGAACAGAGTTTTTACTCATATTCAGAGTTCGGTAGTTTTTTATTAGGGAATTTGACACTTTTCCATTCAATACTAAAACGGGAATTTCATTTTTATTTAGGTCGTACACAGGTTGGTCATAATTCCAAACAACATGCAGAATTACCTTTAAATAATTAGGATCTTTTTCGTGTTTATGTCGAAACCAATCAGATGAATTTTTATGGATTTCGACATTTCCAGCCCATGAAATGTTTCCTATAGAAATTACGGCTTCACTAAAGTCAGGGCCACTAGCATGATTATGTATACCCGGAGATACAATACTTAAATTTTGCCCAGAATGCGTAATTAAGTTGTTTGCGTTAAATAATTGATACTTCCAGATGTAATGTAAAAAGTCTTCTGTCATTTACTAGGATTTTGAACGTCAAGGTAACTAAAACCTTGCATTCATCCTAAATCAATGATACTGATTATACTATTTTAAAATCTGAAAGGTGCTTAGCCATCTCCAATTGGATTTTCTTGGCTTCTTGAGCGGCAACCTGTCCGAAGTCCTCACTTGTAGAGGCAAAAATTATTCCTCTCGAAGAATTTACTAACAACCCACAATCAGAAGTCATTCCATACTTCACCACATCGGCTAAGCTTCCACCTTGGGCTCCCACACCAGGAACTAGAAAGAAGTGTTCAGGAACAACCTTTCTAACCTCTCCAATATTTTCACCTCTTGTAGCACCAACCACGTACATCAAGTTACTAGTATTACCCCATTTAGAAGAGGTTTTTAATACGTTTTCAAACACTTTTTCTCCAGAGGTTAAAACTTGCTGCTGAAAATCTAAAGCGCCCTTATTTGACGTTAGCGCTAACAGAATTACCCATTTATTGGGATAGGCAAAAAAAGGAGTTACTGAATCTTCTCCCATATAGGGAGCAACAGTTACCGAATCAAAATTACTGGTCTCAAAAAATGCTTTAGCGTAAAGGCTAGAGGTATTACCGATGTCCCCGCGTTTGGCATCTGCAATGGTGAAAATGTTTTCTGGTATATAATCGAGGGTTTTCTTTAAACTTTGCCATCCTTTTTCACCCATGCTCTCATAAAAAGCAATATTAGGTTTATATGCCACACAAAAGTCTTTTGTAGCATCAATAATGGTTTTATTAAATTCAAATATTGGATCTTCCTTAGAAAGTAAATGCTTTGGAATTTTATTAATATCGCTATCTAATCCAACACACAAAAAAGATTTTTTTCTTTTTATTTCGGCAACTAACTGTTCTCTTGTCATTTTCTTAGCTAAAGAATTTTACTCCTGACCTTCTTGCAGTTTGGCGGTATTATTCGCAATTTTCAACTCCTCCACAAATTTACCAATATCACCATCCATTACCGATGGTAAATTATACACTGTTAACCCAATTCTATGATCAGTAACTCTACCCTGAGGGTAGTTATAAGTTCTAATTTTTGCAGATCTATCTCCACTAGAAACCATTCCGGCACGTTTTTCAGAATCGGCTTCTAATTTCTTTTGAAGCTCCATGTCGTAAATTCTGGAACGCAATACTTGAAGTGCTTTTTCATAATTTCGAGGCTGAGATTTTTGGTCTTGACATTGCGCAACAATCCCTGTTGGTAAGTGAGTTAATCTAACCGCAGAATATGTTGTGTTTACAGATTGTCCACCTGGACCAGAGGCACAGTATAAATCCTTTCTAATATCCGAATTTTTTATTTCAACGTCAAACTCATCCGCTTCTGGTAATACCATCACCGTAGCTGCCGATGTATGAACTCTACCTTGGGTTTCTGTTTGAGGAACTCTTTGCACTCGGTGCACTCCGGCCTCAAATTTTAAGTCTCCATAAACGTCTTCCCCTTCAATTTCAATAATCACCTCTTTGTATCCACCTTGAGTACCATAACTAACATCCATAACCGAAACTTTCCAGCCACGCCCCTCACAGTATTTAGTGTACATACGAAATAAATCACCTGCAAAAATAGATGCTTCATCACCTCCCGTACCCGCACGAAATTCCATCACACAGTTCTTTTCGTCTTCTGGGTCTTTTGGTATTAGAAGTTGTTTTAACACCTCCTCTAACTCTGCTTTTTTAGGAACAAGCTCCTTTAACTCTTCAGAAGCCATTTCTTTAAACTCAGGATCGTCTTCAGTAGAAATAATCTCCTTATTATCTTCAATATTAGAAACCACTTCTTGGTAATTATCGTATTCTTTAACAATATCACCAAGGTTTTTGTATTCTTTGTTGAGCTTTACATATTTTTTCATATCTGATATGATGTCTGGATCGACAATCATTTTAGATACTTCAATAAATCGCTCTTTTATTAATTCTAACTTTTCAATCATTTGTTCCTTTCTTAATAGGTGAATTCACCAAATTCCGAATGAATAACTAACTCTCTTTTTTCAGAAGCTTCCACTCTACCTACAATTTGTGCAGGAATATTAAATGATTCTGAAATTTTAATTATTTCCTTAGCCGTTTCCTCATCGGTGTATATTTCCATTCTATGCCCCATGTTAAAAACTTGGTACATTTCCTTCCACTCCGTTTCTGATTGCTCTTTAATCAATTTGAAAAGTGGAGGTAACTCAAATAAGTTATCCTTAATCACTTTATGCTCACCTACAAAATGAAGAATTTTAGTTTGTGCTCCTCCAGAGCAGTGAACCATACCATCCAATTTGTTTCTATGCTCTTTTAATATTGCAGCAATTACCGGAGCATATGTTCTTGTAGGCGACAAAACCAGTTTACCTGCATCCAATGGAGCCCCTTCAACTTTAGATGTTAATTCCATACCACCTGAATAAACTAATTCAGAATCAATGGCTGGATCAAATGTTTCGGGAAATGCATTAGCTATATTTTTACTAAAAACATCATGACGAGCAGAGGTTAATCCGTTACTGCCCATACCTCCATTATACTCATTTTCATAAGTGGCTTGACCAAAAGAAGCCAAACCAACAATAACATTACCGGGTTTGATATTTGCATTGTCAATAATATCCGATTTTTTTAAACGAGCTATAACAGTAGAATCTACAATAATGGTTCTTACTAAATCACCAACATCAGCGGTTTCGCCACCGGTAGAAATAATATCTACTCCGTATTGCTTTAAATCTTCTATTAACGCTTCGGTACCTTCAATAATTGATTTAATCACTTCACCAGGAATCAAGCCTTTATTCCGACCAATAGTTGATGACAACATAATAGGGCCTGTAGCGCCCACGCATAACAAGTCATCAATATTCATTATCAAGGCATCTTGTGCGACTCCTTTCCATACTGAAATATCACCGGTTTGTTTCCAATACGCATATGCCAGAGAAGATTTAGTACCTGCACCATCTGCATGCATCACCACACAATGATCATCACTACCTGTTAAATAATCAGGTACAATTTTGCAAAACGCTTTTGGGAATAAACCCTTGTCAATATTTGCAATGGCTTTATGCACGTCAGTTTTTTCTGCCGATACACCTCTTTTTTCGTACTTGGATGCCATGATATTCTGTCTTTTAATTTTTGAAACCAAACGATTTCAAACTACAACTATTTATACAAAAAAAGCATCCCTATAAAAATAGGAATGCCCTTTAAAAATATTTTATATATCTAATTACCTGACTCTTCACCTTCTGCCGGAGCCGCTTCTTCAGCCGGAGCAGCCGGAACATAGTCGTCACGTAATACACGGAAAGTGGTTCTACGATTTTTTTGATGCGCAGCTTCTTTTTCCTCTTTTGTTGGCAAGGCATTAATTACGTCTTCTGTAATTACCGGTTGATCCTCTCCATACCCTCTAGCTTCCATTCTTTCTTTAGGAATACCTTTTGAAGCCAAATAATCTACACAACTTTGAGCACGTTTTTGAGATAACACTTGGTTATTTTTATTTGAACCACGGGCATCCGTATGTGACATTAGCTCGACAACAAGTGTTGGGTTATCAATTAAAGTTTGATATAAAAAATCTAAAGAATCTTTAGAGTTTACACTATCATTTACCTGTAATTCCCATTTGGCTAAATCGTAACGTACTTCAGGAAAGCGAATCTCATTTTTCTTAATTGACTGCATTTTTACGTCATGCACAATTTTAGTAGATTCCATTCTACCTAAAGTTGTTTCTTGGCCAGAACCATTTAAGTAACTTTTCTTAGAAAATTCAATAGTATAAGATGTTTCGCTTTTTATATAACGTTCTGTACTTCCGGTTACTTGATCAAATTCATAGTATCCTAATTCATCTGATTTAGCTTCTACAGTAGAACCATCTGTACCAATAAGTTTAATGCTTACATCAGAAATTGGAGTTCCGTCATCTACATCAGTAACTGTACCAGCTAAAATAAATTTCAATGGAGGAACTCTAAATGACCAAATATCATCTGAACCTCTACCACCTGGTCTATCAGTGGTTAGATACCCACGATTAGCTAAACCATCAAAAACTATTGCAAAATCATTATAAGATGAGTTTATTGGAGATTTCATATTCTGCACATTATTCCACTCATCTTTAGTTCCGTTTCTATCTGAAGAAAAGATATCTAAAGACCCCATTCCTGGATGACCATTAGACGCAAAGAATAATCTACCATCTTCATGAATATATGGATACATTTCATCGCCACTTGTATTAATTTCAGATCCTAAATTAACGGCATCAGACCATGTTTTAGCTTTTTTATCATATTTAGACATCCAAATATCCTTACCTCCAAAACCACCTGGCATATCAGATGCAAAGAACATATACATATCTTTTAAACCTATACTTGGATGACCAGCAACGGAGGTATCATTCAATTTAATTGGAAACAATTCTGGCTCAGACCATGAAGTACCTACTTTTTTAGTTACATAAATTGCGCAACCCAATCTCGACTTCTTTTTTGTTGAACAACGAGTAAAATATACTGTTTTATATTTTGAATCAATTGTAGCTGACCCTTCGTTTGCTGTTCCATTATTAATAACTCCTGAACCATCATCAACCATAGTAGGTTGCATCCATTTCTTACTTTTCTTATCTTGAGTTGTTCTCCAAATAGAAGAATAATTTTGCCCTGTAATTGGATCAACGTTATCTCCTGCACTACCCTCACGAGTTGAAGTAAAAATCATTGAAGTGTGACGCTTATCTGCCCAAATTGGTGAAAAGTCGGCTTTTTTCGAGTTTAATACTGGATCTTTTTCAACCATGTAACGGGTTGGGTTATCTATCCAATCTTGTGCATCTTCACATTCTTTAATATATTGAGCAGCACTTGGGTCACTTGGATTTAATTCTTGGTATTTTTTAAATTCCACAATTGCCTCATCATACAATCCCATTCTACGAATAGTTTCGGCATAGTAAAATTGGGCTTCAGGATCACTATAACCTGCCTTAATTGCTTTTCCTAGCCATCCTTTAGCATTATCAAAATCTTCAATTTTATAATAAGAATAGCCAATTCTGTATAGAATAAGCTTCTTTCCTGATGCTGATCTCTCTTTTGAATAAGAGGATTTGTACAAGTTAATAGCTTCATAATAACGTGAAGCTTTAAACATTGCGTCCGCATCTTTTGTAACACTTTTTTGCGCTAACAAGCTAGTTCCTAAAAAGATAAGGATTAGTGCTAACGGAAATCGAAGTACATTAAGTCTCATATATTTTTCTTTACAGTTTTTCGAAATTAATCGATAATAAACTCTCATTTATAAGGGCTCCAAAGTAAGTAATTATTTTAAATCTGAAAAAAAATAAAAAGCCTCTTTTTAAAGT
The DNA here is from genome assembly GCA_049606935.1 of Salibacteraceae bacterium. Classification (GTDB taxonomy): domain Bacteria; phylum Bacteroidota; class Bacteroidia; order Flavobacteriales_G; family Salibacteraceae; genus CAJXZP01. Next base: position 15,089 of record JBMYWA010000022.1, on the reverse strand, counting down.
AAAAAGAGGCTTTAATAATTCAGCTTATTTTGTAAACAATAATTCTCTGTATTTAGGTAATGGCCAATACTTATTGTCTACCACTAATTCTAACTTATCCACATCATATCTAATGTGCTTAAAGAATGGAATAACGTTATTGCAATATGATTTTGCTTGCTCTCTAATATCCTCTAAATTATTGGCTTCTTTCCTAGCAGCGGTCATTTCAGTAATATTCTTTCTAATTCTCTGAATACGTTTAGACACATCCTTTATCATCTCAATTTGCTCACTCGCATATTCTGTATATTCATTTCCAAAAATAGTTTTTAAACCATTTACATTTTCAACAAGCATCTTCTGATATTCTACTGCCGTTGGAATAATATGGTTTAATCCCATATCCGCCATAACACGAGATTCTATTTGAATACTTAGTTTATACTTTTCTAGTTCAATTTCGTAGCGAGCCTCTAATTCAATATTAGAAAGCACCCCTTGAGAATCAAAAAGATCTTTAGCTTTTTGAGAAACCAAAAAATCTAAGGCTTCAGGAGTTGTCTTTTTATTGTTTAAACCTCTTTCCTCTGCAATTTTCACCCATTCATCACCATATCCGTTACCATCAAAAATTATATTCTTTGATTCCACTATGTAATTTCTAAGAATTTCAATTATGGCATCATCCTTTTTCTTGCCTTTAGCAATTAAAGCATCTACTTCTGATTTAAATCGCTTTAGTTGCTGCGCCATTGCCGTATTTAGTACAGTCATTGGATTAGCACAGTTGGCTGTAGAACCTACTGCTCTAAACTCAAATTTATTCCCAGTAAACGCAAAAGGAGAAGTTCTGTTTCTATCCGTATTATCTAATAACAACTCTGGGATTTTTCCGATATTTAATTTCAATTCTGTTTTCTCATCAGAAGAAAGGTCTTTGTTAGACACTTTACTTTCTACCTCTTTTAAAATCTTACTTAACTGAGATCCAATGAAAATAGAAATAATCGCAGGTGGTGCTTCGTTCGCCCCTAAACGGTGGTCATTACTAGCCGTTGCAATTGAAGCTCTTAACAAGTCATCATGTTCTGCTACCGCTCTAATTGTATTAATAAAGAAGGTAAGGAATCTTAAATTTGTTTTAGGGGTATTACCCGGGTTTAGCAGGTTTCTATGCTTGGGAGAATCGGTACTTAAAGACCAGTTATTGTGTTTTCCTGATCCATTAATACCTGCAAAAGGTTTTTCGTGTAAAAGAACTTTAAAATTATGTCTCTCAGCAACTCTCTCCATTACATCCATAAGTAAAGAGTTATGATCAACGGCTAAATTGCATTCTTCAAACAAAGGAGCACATTCAAACTGATTTGGAGCCACTTCATTATGACGAGTCATTACCGGAATACCTAATCTATGAACTTCTTTTTCAAAATCTCGTATAAAAGCATTAGCCCTTGAAGGAATAGCTCCGAAATAATGATCATCTAATTGCTGCCCTTTTGAGGACGAATGTCCGAAAAGCGTTCTACCCGTTAACAGTAAATCTGGTCTTGCCATAGCTAAAGCAGAATCGACTAAGAAATACTCTTGTTCCCAACCTAAGGTAGTATGAACTTTAGTAATGTTTTTATCAAAATACTGACACACTTCAGTAGCGGCTTTGTCTACCACGTGCAGAGCTCTTAACAAGGGAGTTTTATAATCTAAAGCTTCTCCAGTATATGCTATAAATACCGTAGGAATACATAATGTTTCACCAATAATAAACGCTGGCGATGTTGGGTCCCAGGCTGTATATCCTCTGGCTTCGAAGGTGTTTCTAATCCCTCCGTTTGGGAAAGAAGACGCATCTGGTTCTTGTTGAATTAATTGTGCACCATCAAAGGTTTCAAATGAAGTTCCATCACCGGCTGGAGTATTAAACGAATCATGTTTTTCGGCAGTTCTACCAGTTAGGGGCTGAAACCAATGCGTATAATGTGTAGCTCCCTTAGACATTGCCCAAGATTTCATTCCTGAAGCTACGAGGTCAGCCACTTTTCTGTCTAAGGTAGATCCGTAATTTATGGCTTCATTAACGCTTTTATAAGCTCCTTCAGAAAGGAATTGACGCATTGCTTTTTGGTTAAACGAATTCTCGCCAAAATAATCAGAGATTCTATGCGATGAAGTTTTCACTTCTTGCGGTTCTCTATTCATTGTTTGTTCAAGAGCTTTTAATCTTAATGAAGCCATATTTTCTATTTTTTAGAATTTTGGCAAATATACACAAGAATAAAAGGGGGGTAATGAGAAAAAACATGATTTTTATTCAACAACCATGTAAAAAACAGGGGTAGGTTATAATAAAAGTATTTTTTTTTGAGAATTCGAGGCAAACATTTAATTACCTACTACGGTAAAATAAACATAGACTGCATAGGCAATGAATAATACAGCGCCTTCCGTTTTTGAAATTCGCTTTCGGGTAACCATCATAGGAAAAACAAGTAAACTGATTCCTAAAACCCATATCATATCCACTTTTAAAACCATTTCAGATATTGGAATAGTTTTAAATATGGATGTAATTCCTAAGATACCTAGAATATTAAAAATGTTAGAACCTATTAGATTTCCAACAGATAAATCGGCATGCTTTTTAAAGGCAGCAACTACAGAAGTCATTAGCTCAGGCAATGATGTTCCAAACGCAACAATGGTCACACTAATAATGTAATCACTTATTCCTAGAACAGATGCCAATCCTACCGTACCTTCTACCAAGAAATGGGCACCTGCACTCAATCCAATAGATCCAAATACGATAAATGCCACGTCTTTGATTAAAGATGTCTTGGGTATTTCCGGAACATGATCCATTTCAGCATGACCTGCCTTTGTTGACTTTCTGGATTTCCAAATTAAAAAATAACTAAAGCCTACAAGAATAGATACCATAATGATACCATTAACCCAGTTTAGTGAAGTCAAATAATCTTTCCCAATTTCATAATCTACGTTAAACCACATAAAGGAATACACCAATAAGGAGCTTAACATTAAAACAGGCCAATCTATTCGGTAAGAATTTCGACTTACTTCAATAGGGAAAATAATTGCGGTTAAGCCTAACACCAACGCGATATTTGCAATATTAGAACCAACCACATTACCAATTGCAATTCCTGGATGCCCCGTGTACATAGCTTCTAAACTAACTAAAAGCTCAGGCGCAGAAGTACCAAAGGACACTACAGTCATACCTACTACTAACGTAGAGATGTGAAACCTTAGGGCCACATTAACAGCACCTCTTACCAATAGTTCGCCACCGACTACTAGAATTACGATTCCCAGAATGATTAATGCTACATTCAAATTAAGCTTCTTTAGTGGTGTTATTGTCCTGCATAGACTCCGTAATTTCTTCGTTCTTTTTTTCTACGGTTTCGTTAATTTCATCCATTACTTTAGTTAAGGAGACTTTAGCATCTCGTTTAACCGCATTGGCAACACCTAATCCGTCACGAACTTCTTTCATGTTTGCATCCACATCTACTTTCACCTCATCTACCGATGATTGAATATCGCGTTTAACACTATCTGTAGCATCTCTTACATAACGAATTCCTTTACCCAAGCTTTTTGCAAATTGGGGAATTTTATCGGCACCAAAAAGTAATAAAACCACTACAAAAATGGCAAATAACTCACCAAAGCCTAAATTGAAAAATCCAAAAACAAGTGTATTCATATCCAAAAACGAATGTCCAAATATACAAAAGCCCTTTTAGGTATTTACCTAAAAGGGCTTTCAATTAGTTGGTCTTTTAGCTTAGTGCTTTACCTCACCTTTACTTAAATCATAAGTAATTGGAGTTGCAATAAACAATGAAGAATAAGTACCTACTACAACACCTACCATCATAGCGAAAATAAATCCTCTAATCATCTCTCCACCAAATACGAAGATGATAAGAAGCACTACGAATGTACTTAGAGAGGTATTTACCGTACGACTAATAGTACTATTAAGTGCACTATTTATAACATCTTTAGCATCTTTCTTAGGGTGTAGACCTAGGTACTCTCTCAATCTATCAAATACAACAACTGTATCATTAATAGAATAACCTACTACCGTTAGAATTGCTGCGATAAACGCTTGATCAATTTCTAATGAGAAAGGAAGTATTCCATAAAAGATAGAGAATATTGATAACACAATTAATACATCATGCGCTAATGCAGCAATTGCACCAGCAGAGTATTGCCATTTTGAGAATCGAGCAAAAATGTAACCGAAGATTACAATTAAAGAAAATATTACCGCCACAAAAGCGGCTTCCTTAATATCATCTGCAATGGTTGCTTCTACTTTTTGAGAAGTTAACTCAGATACAAACTCTTCTTGAGATAAATCTTCTTTATAAAGACCTCTCAAACCTTCGTATAATTTACCTTCTAAGATATCATCCACATCATTTTCTGTGTTATCGATCATATACTTAGTAGTAATTTTCACTTGGTTAGATGAGCCAAAAGTTTTTACCTCAGGAGTAGATTTTAAACCGTCTTCAGTTACAAATTGTGCCGTTAAAGCATCTGCCACTTCGTTAACTGCTACAGGAGCATCAAATCTTACAATGTAAGAACGACCACCCACAAAGTCAACTCCGTAATTCAAGCCTTTTACTAATAATGAACCTGAACCTAAAATTACGATGATTAATGAAAGCAGGTAAAATTTCTTTCTGTTTCCAAGGAAGTTAATCTTCATGTTTTGGAAAGCATTTTCTGTAATTTTAGTAGAGAAAGAAACCGACTTTCCGTTAGTCATTGCCCATTCGAAAATTAAACGGGTAATGAAAATAGCCGAGAATAATGAGGTAATAATACCAATTATTAAAGTGGTAGCAAATCCTTGAATTGGCCCGGTACCGAATACGAATAAGATAATACCTGTTAACATGGTAGTAATATTCGAATCTAGAATAGAACTGTAAGCGGCTTTATAACCATCAGCGATGGCTTGTTTAAACCCTTTACCTGTTCTCATTTCCTCACGAATACGCTCATAAATAAGAACGTTCGCATCAACCGACATACCAATAGTTAAAACGATACCCGCAATACCAGGTAAAGTTAACGTAGCTCTTAATGAAGCTAAGAAACCTAGTATAAAGAATAAGTTTACTGCTAAAGCTATATCGGCAACGATACCCGCTGTAGAGTAATAAAAAATCATGTAAATCAAAATGATTACTAAAGCAATCATAAATGAACTTAAACCTGAATCAATAGCTTCTTGACCTAAAGATGGACCCACAACTGCTTCCTCGATAATATGTAAAGGAGCTGGTAATTTACCCGCTTTAAGAACACCTGCTAAATCACCTGCTTCTTGTTGTGTAAAACGTCCCGTAATTTCTGTACGACCACCAGGAATCTCACCTTGAACAGTAGGAGCAGAATAAACTAAACCATCTAATACTACAGCTACTGAAGATTTGTTTCCTTGTCCGTCACCTTGCGATAAACGAGCCGTCATTTTCTTCCAAGTATTTGCCCCAGTAGAATTCATGTTCATGTTTACCGTTGGGTTACCCAATGGATCTGCACCTACACGCGCATCTGTAACAACATCTCCTTCTAATTCTGCCTTACCACCCTTTGGTACTTTAATAGCATATAGGTAATAAATATCTTCTGTACCTTCAATTGATTTAGCTTCCCATAAGAATCTAGTTCTTGGTGGAAACAATTGCTTAATATCTTTTCTCTTTAAATAAGAATTAATAATTGCAGTATCTGCCGTTCTAGCAAAACCAACTCTTGGCCCTGGAGCTGGAGCATTAGTTTGATCTAAGTTTGGAGATAAATGGTAAAACAAAGGATTAGTAGCTTCTCTTTCAGAATCAGACATATTTGCATAATCCAATGAGTCTGGCATATCGTTTGAAGCTTCTGCCATTAATTCTTCCATTGATTTCTCGGCAGTATCAGCTACCGTTGAATCAGGAGTAGATGTTTCGGAATCGCTTATCAATTCAGCAATGTCTGAATTATCTTCGGCAACCACATCAGCAGTTTCGGTAGAAGTTTCTTCTTTAGCTTCGAATGTAGCTCTTAAGATGGTATTTGCTTGATCTAAACCACCAATGATTTGAGAGTTATCGTAACATTCCCAAAACTCTAACTTAGCTGTACCTTGTAAAAAGTCTCTAATTCTTCTTTTATCCTTAACACCTGGAAGCTCTACAATGATTCTTCCTGAACCAGATAAACGTTGAATTTTTGGTTGAACAACACCTAAGTTATCTACCCTTTTTCTAAGTACTTGTTCTGTTCTGGCTATAGCATCTTCTGATTCAGAAGCGATGATATCTAAAATCTCAGCATCTGTAGCATCCGGAGAAATCTTATCCTTATTTTCCAGGTTATGAAAAACAGCGGCTAATTTAAAATCTGGAGCCACCTCTTGGTGCGCATTCCCAAAAATAGCTACGAAATTATCAGAACTGTTACGTTGATCTTCTATAGCTTTATTAATGATTTTAACGAAAGTTGGGTTAGTTCTATTAGAACCAGCCATTTCTCTTACTAAGTCTGGCTCAGAAACCTCAAGAGTTACATGCATTCCACCCTGAAGGTCAAGACCTAGATTCATCTCACGTTTTTTTACGTAAGCATAACTGTGATCCATAAACGGATAAACACTAACGGGACCTTGATTTAAAAGGTACTCTGTTTCGTAGCTTTGTTGAGCTGAATCTTTTTGATATATGGACAACTCCATATTTTGACTTAAAGAATCTGCTTTTTGAGCAGCTACAGTTACAGCTTCACTTTCAACATTACCTGCAACCCAAGTAAATGACAACTGGTACAAACTTGCGAGGACCAATAAAATGGCGAACCCCCAAATAAACGATTTATTTTGCATCTATATTTATCTTATTTTTAGGGCATTATGACCCCTTAAAATTTAGGAGCGCAAATATAGAATTTCCAACGAATTTACCCAATGTAATTTGGGTTATCTAATATATTTTTCAACTACCGTTTAATAAAAGGTCATTTTTTCCATAATTCCACTTTAGTTTTGATTTTTTAAAGGATAATTTAAATGGTAGTGATTTTTGATGGTTTTTGTGGACTCTGCAACAAAAGTGTGGATTGGCTTTTAAGACTAGACAAGAACAAAAATTTGAAATTCACTCCTATTCAAGGTGAATTTGTAAAAACCTTAGATATTCCAAAAATCCACATAAAAAGTCCATCCTCGATTGTAGTATGGTATAAGGGAAAAGTATTTTACCGTAGTCAAGCATTTTTTGAGATAACAAAAAAGCTCCCATTTCCATGGAAGCTTTTAAATTTATTTTCGTTTATCCCTAATCGTATTTCGGATAGAATTTACAACTGGGTTGCTAAAAACAGGTATTCCTGGTTTGGCAAATCTTACTCATGTAGAATTCCCTCACCAAATGAAAAAGACCGTTTTTTAGATTAAAATTACTCTGCTGATTCTTCTTTTGCCGCCTCGGTTTCTTCCTTGGCATTTGCCCAATCTAAATCAATCACCTTTTTATCCAACAAGAGATTGGTCCACTGGTATACTTTTTTAATGTCGGATACATATACTCTATCCTCATCGTAACCTGGAAATATTTCCATAAATTCTGATTTCAATTCTGCACCACTCCATTTTTTAAAGGCAATTGGTTCAGCATTGAATTTAATAACGATGGCTTTCATTATTTCTGCCAAAGGCTTTTCACCATCATCACCGTAAATACTAATATCTGAAAGAGCGCTTATTCTATTGTGCGCATGAGCAGGTGTTTTTTTGCCATCGATTAACGACTCTACAATAACACCATTTTTCATGGTTCCTACCAATTTAAATAGTCCACCTTTTCCTGAAATAGATAAAATTTCTTGTAATCCCATTGTTATTTTGAATTTGCTGCAAATATTACCATTCAATTGTAATTCTGCATAGTGTACCGTTATTTTTTAATCAACTTCCTTTTAGAAGAGCCAAAACTAGTTTGAATATCAACAAAATAGAGCCCGGGTTTTAATATACTCAGATCAAGTAGAATCTTGTTTTCTTGAATGTTCAACCTTTGATATACCATTTTTCCGGTTACATCAAACATAGATATATGCCAGCCATGAGCATTATTCAAATCATCTAAAGCAACGGTTACCTTATTACTGGTTGGGTTTGGGTACATCGCTACTTTATTGCTAATATCCTTCAATTCACTCACACTATTAGGTAGGTTCCCGTTATACCTATAGTAAGCGGAGTCAGCCACTTGATCTAATAGCAATTTAGACTCAGCAGCCAACAAAGCAAAAGCTACAATTGCGGTATCTCCCGAGGCCAGATTAATATTTGCCGAACTAGTTACTTGAATAACATCATTACCCGAAACATCTGTAAATCCAGCTCCATATCTATTACTGGTTAGTGTTGTGTATTTTTCCGAAGTAGAAAACCCATCATTTATATTTACTCCACCAGCTCCTCCAGGTAAATTATCCATTGCATAACTTCTAAAAGCACCAGGAGTTAATAGTTGCACACCATACAATGGCGAACCTGGCTCAGTGCTAATCGTATACGTACATACTTTTGTTAAATCGGTATAGGTGGCATTTTTAGAATAATCTGCGATATCAAAATCAGCAAATAATCCAATATTGATATTTTGAATAGAATCAGATCCAGTATTAATTACATGATATTCTAAAACAATATATTTCTCATGACCCAAATCAGTACTTGCAAATCCGCGTTGAAACACGTCAATTCCAATCATATCTCCAGACGCCAATGAATCATTAAACAATCCTTCCACCTGATAGTGTCCAAATTGCGAGGGTATTATTTCCTTCACATTATCCACTACGCCAAAGTCATTATCCCAGTTATTGGATGTACTCCTTACTCGATCCATTACCCGAATAAAATTATTGTTATCGGTACCAATCATTAAACCACCCTCAAACAATTGAGAGGAGCCACCTTGAAATTGAACCCCTAAACCTTGAATTTGATTTCGGGCGTTATACCCAAACATCCCTTTTGAGCTAAGCGTTGTTGCTAAATCGTTTATCGCAATATTTAGGTAGTCTACATTAACTAAAACATCAATAAGTTGTGTATTAGAAAACACGCCATCGGTAATAGTCAATTCAAAAGTCACCATAGTATTAATAGGTGTTGATACATCAATTTTAAATGAAAATGGCTGGTTAAAATTATCTAGTTGAACCAAACTAGCAACTACGCCTAAATTTTCAACATCTTTATTAATTGAAATGTAAGGGGAATTGGAGAAAATTGTAGCCGTTGCGTTATTAGATGTAGCTAAATAATTAGTAAATGTTCCTGAAATAAACAAACTATCACCCGCTTTAAAAACATCATCATTTTTATTTGAAATAACTTTGTTTTCAAAAACAATAGACGCCTCTGTAATATTACCCGACACCGCAGCATTTACATCTAGTCTACCCTGGCCCATTTTATGGTCCAGTCCTAAATTGATAGCACTTACATCGGTACTTGTGGTTTTTAAACGCTCTGCTAATTGCTTGGCCGAGAGTTGTGGAAAAACTGATTTCAACAAAGCGGCTGCACCTGCAACCACTGGTGCTGCCATTGATGTACCCGTATTATAGTTATACAAACCATCATCTACACATGAATAAATATTTTCTCCAGGAGCAGAAATTCCTACCCAGTTTCCATAATTTGAAAAGGAAGATTTAGCGTCAGCATCATTTACAGACAACACTCCTAAAACACTTTCATATGCTGCAGGGTAGTAATTTCTTTCTTGCCCGCTATTTCCAGCTGCCGCAACAACTAACGCATCTTTATTAAACGTGGCATAATTTACCGCATCTTGGCCAAAGGAAGTAAAGCCAAAACTTCCCCATGAGCAGTTAATTACATCACACCCCATATCGGCCGCATAAATTACCCCTTGATATCCGTGGGTTATGGCTACTCCATTTCCGGCTCTTATTGCTAAAAATTGAGAATTAAATCCTACCGAAGCCACTCCCTCGTTATTATCGGTTGCAGCGGCTGCTATTCCTGCCACATGAATACCGTGGGCATTGTCGCCAATTTGTGGATTGTTGTCTCCTTCGTAAAAATCCCAACCGTGGTAATTATCAATAAACCCATCATTATCATCATCTACTCCATTTATGGGATCAGCCGTATTTAAATACATTTCGCTTTGTAAATCAGGGTGATCCAGATCGGTACCTGAATCTACAATACCCACTTTAATATTGGTATTCCCTTTGGAGACATCCCATCCGGAATAGGCGTTAATTTGGTTTAGGTAATTTTGATTATTTATGGAGGGGTCGTTAGGTGTAAATGCTATTTCATTAATGATTAGTCGCTCTACATATTCAAAAACATCCAGGTTAGTTAATTCCTGTATCACTAACTCTACATCACCGCCATCTTTTAGATTTAATCTATAAATAAGCGATAAATCCACTTGACCGTTTGCTAATTTTCCTTCTATTCTATGATTAGGAAACATTTGGTTTACCCTATCAATTTGGAAACCTCTTAAGTCTACAGATTCGAAGTAAGTTGCGTTTTGCGGGGTAAGTTTAGCAATAATTACATTGGGTTCAAAACTTGCTTTCTTATTAACAAGAGCTTGACCAAAGCCAACTACGCCAAACACCAACAACCCAATAATTAATATCGCTTTTTTAATCATTCTTTAATTCTTGATAAGTAGGAATATCCTTAATAAATGTCACTTTTTCACCTTCTACATGGCAACAATAAATCTCCTCGCCATTGGTAATAACTACATACGGAATTTTTAACACCATATTGTATCGAAAAGCCTGATCAAATGTAGACTGCGTAATTTTAATACTTGGGCGTTTACATTCTACCAAAATTTGTGCATCCCCATTGTTATCATGCACCACTATATCAGTACGTTTTATTCGCCTGTGAAGTTGGAATGCTTTTTCAAGAGCTATTAAACTATTTGGAAAACCCAATTCCTCTCTAAAGTACTTCACGGTATTCTGACGCACCCACTCTTCTGGGGTATTTACCAAAAACTTATTTCTTACTTCGTCAAAGATCATCATTCGACCTTCATCGTTGGTTTTAAATTTAAAACCGCCTTGTTCTTTCACTTCTGACATTGAAGCAAATGTAATGGCTATTTTTAGTTTTCCACAATACACAATTTAATCAATCGCATTTCTATTTTTGGACTTCGAAAAAATTGAACATGTCTTCGTATCCAGAAATCATATCACAGTTACAAAAAAAGCAATACAAACCGGTGTATTTGCTTCATGGTAACGAAGCATTTTTTATTGATAAAATCACGGATTACATTAGCGACAACGTACTATCGGAAGCGGAAAAAGGTTTTAACCAAACTACCTTTTATGGTAGAGATGCTGATGTACGAGCAGTAATAGAAACTGCTAAGCGCTACCCCATGATGGCCGAAAAACAAGTGGTCATAATTAAAGAGGCACAAGATTTAAAGCGCATAGACGAGTTGGAAGACTACATGTCCTACCCTGTAGAATCAACTATTCTTGTACTTGCTTTTAAATACAAAAAACCAGATGGCAGAAAGAAAGTATTCAAACAAATAAAAAAGAACGGACTTGTATTTGAATCCAAAGCCATTTACGAGAACCAAATGCAAAAATGGGTGGAGGATTATGTACATCAAAATAAAAGAAAAATCACTCCAAAAGCCACCCTCCTTATCAGCGAATACATTGGAACAAATCTTTCCTTGGCTTCCAATGAAATAGAGAAGCTTTTTATTAATGTACCAGAAGGCGAATTAATTGAAGACCACACCATTAGTGAAGTTATTGGAATAAATAAAGACTTTAACACCTTTGAACTCCAGCGCGCTATAGGAGAACGAAACATGACCAAGGCTATGCAGATAGCTTTATACTTTGCAGATCATCAAAAAGAACATCCCAACATTGTTACTTTTAGTCTATTAGGTAGGTATTTCTCCAATTTGGTATTGATGTATTTTAGCCCCAAAGCATCTAAACAAGACTTGGCTAGAATGATTGGGGTAAATCCATATTTTGTAGACGAATACTTCACTGCAAAATCCAACCACACCGCTGGTGGAGCTGTAAAGGCCATTGAACTCATTAGAGAATACGACTTAAAATCTAAAGGTGTAAACGCACCAACTACTCCTCCAGGAGAACTACTTAAAGAATTGATTTTTAAACTTCTAAATTAAAAAAAATATACGCCCAACTATTCCTAAATATTCACGTTTATACCCCAAATTACCTACACTAATTTATTAATTGTACGATACCTTTAAAAAGGTATATTTGCGATACCTTGAGCAAAATCAATATGAAAACAAAATTCACGCTTTTACTATTATCACTACTTTTCACTACTGCCGCCATGGCTCAAAACACCGGTACTATTCGGGGGTTTGTATATGACGGAGGATCTGGTGAACCTGTTATTTTTACCAACGTTATTGTACAAGGTACTACCATTGGAGCCACTACCGATGACAATGGTTATTTCTCCATTACAGATGCTCCTGTTGGAAAGCAAACCGTTATTTGTACCGCTTTAGGTTATGATACCGCAAAATCGGAAGTGCTAGTTACCAAAGGGAAAATATCTACTATAAAACTGGTCATCAAAGAAGTTTCTGTAGAACTTAACGCCTTTGAGGTCTCTGCAGAACAACAAGAACAAAAAACCGAAGTAAAGGTTTCAAGTATGAAAGTGACCGTAAAGGATATTCAAAAACTTCCTTCGGTAGGTGGCGAATCTGATATCGCACAATACTTGCAAGTTTTACCTGGGGTAGTATTCACTGGTGACCAAGGCGGACAATTATATATTAGAGGAGGTTCTCCGGTTCAAAACAGAATTCAATTAGATGGGATGAATGTTTATAATCCATTTCACTCTATTGGTTTATACTCTGTTTTTGAAACAGAAATCATTAAAAATGCCGATGTAAGTACTGGTGGATTTAACGCTGAACACGGAGGAGCTATTTCTTCGGTAATGAATATTAGTACTATTGATGGTAACCGAAACAGAATGGAGGGTAAAATTGGTGCTAGTACTTTTGGTGCTAAAATTGCCCTAAACGGACCAATAAAAAAACCAACAGAGGTAGGTGGTTCTTCTATCACTTATGTGTTATCTGCTAAAACATCTTACCTAGATAAAACTAGTGAATCTATTTATTCTTATGTAAACGATGGAGATGGTCTACCTTACTCCTTTCTAGATGCCTACGGAAAAATTGCTTTTCACGGAACAAACGGTTCCAAATTCAATGTATTTGGTTTTAATTTTACAGATAATGTAGATTACACTTCTTCTACTCTAGATTGGAAAACATACGGTGCGGGTAGTAATTTTATTTTAGTTCCTTCTTCCTCAGATCTTTTACTAGAAGGAAATTTCTCATTCTCTAACTATTTTGTAAGTCAAATTGAAGGCGATAGAAAGCGTTCATCTGAAGTTGGAGGTTTTGAAGTTGGATTAGATTTTACCAAATTTAAAGGCGATAACACCATTAAATATGGGATTGACATACTTGGAATGAAAACTGATTTCAATTATCAAAATAGCATTGGAAGGAAAATTGAAGACATTAAAAATAGCACCGAATTCTCCGGATATTTTGATTATAAAATTGTTGCAGGAAAATGGGTTGTAGAACCATCCATTAGAGGTATCTATTATTCTTCGTTAAGTGAATTTAGTGTAGAACCAAGAATTGGGTTAAAATACAATGCCAGCAAAAAAGTTAGACTTAAAGCGGCTGGAGGCTTGTACTCTCAAAATTTAATTAGCTCTAATTCCGACAAAGAAGTGGTAAACCTATTTAACGGATACCTATCAAGTCCAGACAATCTTCCTTCCACATTTACTGAAAAAACAGGAGAAGTTACAAATGTTAAATCTTCTCTTCAAAAATCTATTCACTACATTGTAGGGGTAGAATGGGATGTTACCAAAAAAATCTCTTTTAATGTAGAAGGATACTATAAAGATTACCTTCAGTTAATTGGCATTAATAGATATAAAATATTTGAAGATAATGCCGACAACAGAGACAAACCAGAAATCTTACGAAAAGATTACCTGATTGAAAATGGTTATGCGTATGGTATTGATTTTACTGCAAGTTATCGTCATAAGGGACTTAGTTTCTGGGCGGTTTATTCTTATGGATATACCCGTAGATGGGATGGAATTGTAGAATATGCTCCTGTGTTTGATAGAAGACATAACGTTAACTTAGTAGGTAGCTATGAATTTGGTAGCGATAAATCATGGACATTCAACTTACGTTACAACTTTGGTTCAGGATTCCCTTTTACTCAAATCAATGGGTATTATGAGCAATTTGACTTTACGGATGGATTATCTACAGACTTTATTACTGGAAATGGAAATTTAGGAACCGATTTTGCACCAATAAATCAAGGAAGATTACCTGATTATGCTAGATTAGATGTAGATGTAGCCAAGGTTTTTACTTTAAGCCAATACACTAAATTGGAGTTAAATTTTGGTATCACCAATGTATTGGATAGAGAAAATATTTTCTACTTTGATAGAAACACTTACACTAGAGTAAATCAACTTCCATTCTTACCAAGTATTGGAGCAAGTTTGAAATTTTAAATAAAATAATTTTTAGAAAAGGAAGGGTTAACCCTTCCTTTTTTTATACCCAAACATTTGGTCTAAAAACCTGTTAACAACCTTAAAAAAGCCATCAAATTAAGTGGAAGCTACTTCCATCCATTCAGGTTTTAATGTTAATTTTGTGCCCCGTAAATAAACGTAGGTTTTAAGACGAGTATCATGCCGGGGAAGTGTAAATATATATTTGTTACGGGAGGCGTAACATCATCATTAGGAAAAGGAATTATTTCTGCATCATTAGGAAAATTACTTCAATCAAGAGGTTATTCTGTTACCATTCAAAAATTCGATCCTTACATCAATGTTGACCCAGGTACACTAAACCCTTATGAGCATGGAGAATGTTATGTTA
>JBMYWA010000021.1:0-29893 GCA_049606935.1 Salibacteraceae bacterium | reverse complement strand
GTAATACTTACTTAAAAGTATTGTGAAGGGACACCGAAAGGTTGTCCCTTTTTTTGTGGTTGATTTTTTAAGGATCACCTTACATCTCTACCGCAAATTCCCCCTTGGAGAAGGGGGCGAATGGAGTAAAACGACATTCAGGGGGATTGATTTTTTACACAAAAAAATCCCCACCGAATTAACGGTGAGGATTTGAATTCCTTTTAGAGCACTTCGTCTTCGCTCAGTGTTCTAAGATTATTTTATTTTAAAACGCCTAGCTCCTTCCCTACTTTGGTAAAGGCTGCAATGGCTTTGTCAATATGTTCTGGCTCATGACCAGCAGATAATTGAACTCTAATTCTTGCTTGGTCTTTTGGTACCACTGGATAAAAGAATCCAATTACATAAATACCTTCGGCTAATAACTTAGAAGCAAATTCTTGAGCCAATGGCGCATCGTAAAGCATAATTGGAACAATAGCAGAATCTCCATCCTTAATATCAAAACCAGCCGCTCTAACGCCTTCTTTAAACTGCTTTACATTCGCGTGTAATTTATCTCTTAATTCAGTGGTTTCACTCAGCATATTCAACACCTCAATAGAAGCGCCTACAATTGCTGGAGCTAAAGAGTTGGAAAATAAATATGGACGAGATCTTTGACGTAGCATATCAATGATTTCTTTACGACCAGTGGTAAATCCACCCATTGCACCACCAAGTCCTTTTCCTAGGGTTCCGGTAATGATATCTACTCTACCCATGGCATCACATAACTCATGCGTACCACGACCGGTTTTACCAATAAATCCAGTAGAGTGACATTCATCTACCATAACTAAGGCGTCATATTTATCGGCTAAATCGCAAATCTTATCAATCTGAGCCACATACCCATCCATAGAGAAAACCCCATCAGTAACGATAATTTTATTTTTTGCTGTTTTAGAAGCTTCAATTAGTTGCTTTTCCAAATCTGCCATATCGTTATTCGCATATCTAAAACGTTGCGCTTTACATAAACGCACCCCATCAATAATAGAGGCGTGATTCAATGAATCAGAAATAATAGCATCCTCTTTACCTAAAAGCGGTTCAAAAACACCTCCATTTGCATCAAATGCAGCAGCGTAAAGAATAGTGTCTTCTGTACCTAAAAAGTCAGCAATTTTAGCCTCTAGTTCTTTATGGATGTCTTGTGTACCGCATATAAAACGTACCGATGAAAGACCAAAACCATGAGAGTCTAAAGCCTTATGAGCCGCTTCAATTACACGTGGGTGAGATGATAACCCCAAATAGTTATTTGAACAAAAGTTCAATACCTCTTCTCCGGTAGTTACTTTAATTTCTGCTCCTTGAGGAGTAGTAATAATTCGTTCGCTTTTATATAGACCGGCTTCTTTAATTTCAGCCAATTCTTTAGTTAAAGAATCTTTTAAATTTCCGTACATAGTATTGTTTTTTGAGGTTGCCAAATATAGCGGTTTTGGTAGGATGTATTTATGATTTTTGGTAGGATTCCTAAAGCCTTGTTTATTTCGGGTGCGACTAAAGGTCGCTCCCTGAATTTACGCAATTTGTAAGGGCTTCACTTGGAGTGAAACCCTTACCATAAAGAACAAAAAAATCCTCACCGAATGCACGATGAGGATTTAATATAAAACCATTGGGGCGTTTCGACTTCGCTCAACGTCCCATATTTGAATCTAAATATTTAAACGATTCCTTGCGCTAACATTGCGTCAGCTACTTTTACGAAACCAGCGATATTTGCACCTTTTACGTAATCAACAGATCCGTCAGCTTGTGTACCATACTTCACACAAGAAGAGTGGATATCTTTCATAATGTTGTGAAGCTTCGTATCCACTTCTTCAGAAGTCCAAGCTAAACGTA
Organism: Salibacteraceae bacterium; assembly: GCA_049606935.1. Taxonomy (GTDB): domain Bacteria; phylum Bacteroidota; class Bacteroidia; order Flavobacteriales_G; family Salibacteraceae; genus CAJXZP01. The sequence continues at coordinate 28,012 of JBMYWA010000021.1, read as the reverse complement.
AAGAATTTTGCGACATCTCTAAACCTGAAGTAGCTACACCACCTGCATTAGATGCTTTACCTGGAGCAAACATAATTTTGTTAGCTGCAAAAGCATGAACTGCTTCAGGAGTAGAAGGCATGTTAGCACCTTCGGCCACTCCAATGATACCTGCTTTAATTAAGTTAGCAGCATTATCTGCATCTAACTCATTTTGAGTAGCACATGGCATAGCGATATCTGCAGTTTTAACTACATCCCAAGGACGTTGACCTGCAAAGAACTCACAACCAAACTTGTCAGCGTATTCTTTAATACGCCCACGCTTCACGTTTTTCAACTCCATTAAGAAAGCTAATTTCTCTGCATCAATTCCAGCTGGATCGTAAATACAACCTGAAGAATCAGAAGCTGTAACTGCTTTACCACCTAATTGAGTTAATTTTTCGATAGCGTATTGCGCCACGTTTCCAGAACCAGAAACCGCAACTACTTGGCCTTCGAAAGTTTTTCCTGCTTTAATTAGCATTTCGTTCATGAAATACACTGCTCCGTAACCTGTAGCTTCTGGACGAATCAATGAACCACCAAACTCTAAACCTTTACCCGTTAAGATACCCGTAAATTCGTTACGTAATCTTTTATATTGACCGAACATGAAACCAATTTCACGTCCTCCAACACCGATATCACCCGCAGGTACATCTGTGTTAGCACCAATGTGCTTTGAAAGCTCCGTCATTAAAGACTGACAAAAACGCATTACTTCGTTGTCTGATTTTCCTTTCGGGTCAAAATCAGCACCACCTTTACCACCACCCATTGGTAGTGTAGTTAATGAGTTTTTAAATACCTGCTCAAAACCTAAAAATTTCAAAATAGAAAGGTTTACAGATGGATGAAAACGCATACCACCTTTGTATGGTCCGATAGCAGAGTTAAATTGTACTCTGTAACCACGATTTACTTGAATGTTACCAGCGTCATCTAGCCAAGGAATTCGAAATTGGAAAGCTCTTTCTGGCTCTACCATACGCTCTAATAGCGCCTTTCCTTGGTACTTAGGATTTTCTTCAACAAATGGAATCACTGATTCCATCACTTCTTCAACAGCTTGAAGAAACTCTTTTTCGTGCCCGTTTTTTACGGCAACAGTGCTCATGAATGCATCAATCTGAGCTTGGTATTTATTTGCTGACATTTTTAGTTTATTAAAAATTTAGGGCGCAAAAATAGCCAATTTTTATAGATACAATTTTCATTTACTTCCAATATTTCAACTTAATTCAAGTAATTAAGAATCAATAAGTAACAAATATTAGGAAAGCATACTAATTTTAGCTTTTAAACCAACTCTATTACTTTTCCAGGTAAAGACCTTACCAGGCCATTAAGTTCTAAGTTTAATAAAGGAATAGATGATTGACTACTGGTCATGCCAGCACTTAAGCACAATTCATCTTGAGGCATTTTACCATTTTCTTTTAGAATTTCTAATAAATTCTCTTCCTCCTTAGTTAGTTGAACGAATAACTGTTTTTGAATTTCTTTTGGCTTTACTTCATCCTTCCAATTCATGAGGTATTTAATATCCGTAGCCGACTCTACTAAGGAGGCTTTGTTTTGACGAATTAAAAAATTACATCCTTCACTTTGCTTATCTCCCGGTCTACCAGGAATAGCAAACACATCTCTTCCGTATCCGAACCCTAAATCGGCAGTAATCATAGACCCACCTGTACGTTGAGATTCAATAACTAAGACAGCATCGGCCATTCCAGCTACAATTCGGTTTCTTTTTGGAAAGTTTTCTCGGTCTGGTTTCGTGCCACTTCTAAATTCAGAAATAATCGCACCGTTTTTCTCCATTTCAGAAGCCTCTCTTCGATGTTCGGCCGGATAAATTCTATCTAGCCCATGTGCTAAAACAGCTACGGTGGTTAACTTATTGCCCAGTGCTGCTTGATGCGCTTCAATATCAATTCCAAAAGCCAACCCGCTTAAAATCAACACATCTTGATCTTTTAATTCTGCAATTATTTTTTTTGTCAATTCTTTTCCATGTGGAGTAGCTCTTCTGGTACCAACAACAGCTAGAACTTTAGAGTGGTTTAGGTTTACATTTCCGCGAATAAAAAGAATTAACGGGGCATCGTTACAAAACTTTAGTCTTCTGGGGTATTCCTCATCAAAAATGGAAATGCCTTGTATATCGGCTTTTTCCATGAATTCTAGTTCCTTTTCTACCTCTAACCAATTTGGTCCAGCACAAATGGAGTCTACCACTTTTTTTGGCCAGGCAGGTAAATCTGATTTCTTTTCTGAAGGTAGTTTTTCGAAAACATCTTTACCAGAACCATAATGAATCACTAGTTTTCTAGCTGTGGTATCTCCTATTCCATTACACTGAATGAGCGCTAATAAGTATTTAAAATCTGTAGTCAATGGCTTTAAAAGGTATAGGCTGGATTTTTGCTATTAAAAGTCTGGTTTGTAATAATTGGGCTTGTATTAAATTGGGAATAAACGTATTCTGAATACAATCCTTGATCGTCAAATATACGGACTTCAATTGGAATTAAATCATGCTTCCGTAGAATGAGTTCAACTCTTTTGGCAAAAAGAGTTGGTACTTTTAATACTTGTCCTTTTTCCAAATCTTCGAAATTATCTACCTCCTCATTTATTTCAATGATCTTATATTCAGGAATACCCAATTTATTGGCCACTGAACGACAATTTTCATTGGCCTCCACTTTATAAGAAGTGAAGCCGTAATCTGCATTTATTATTGCTACTTCAATAGTCGTTTCGGTTTCCTTCACAATTTGAAATCGCTCTTCCATATTACCAATTGCTTGGTATTTTACTAGGCCTAATCGCAGCATATCTACAAGATACCTCCCTCCCGCTTCCAAAATGGTATAATGCCTATTTCTTCGCATAACCAAACCTTTTGGGTCTAAATTTAGGTTAATATATGGGAAGCCATTTGAGGCTATTAGCGCATTATTGTTGTTTTCACCATCAATGTAAAGAATTTCATTTAACAACTCCCCGTCTTCATCAAAACCTCTGATAAATAATTTCCGAGGCTCATATTGTAAGATACCTTTGGCATGTGCCAGTTGTAGTTGTCCGTTTACTCGTTCTTTAGAAAACATTTCAAATTGCACATATTTTAAGCTGTACACCGAATCAAACATATTTTCCAGTAAGTTCATATCATATGTTGCGGAGTTTTTGTTTTGAGCATTAGCTCGGCTTACAAATAGACAAGTGCTGATAAAAAGCAACACCAACATTTTATTTTGGTTCATTGTATTTTCAATAAAAATTCAAAGGCTAGCAAAAATAAAATTATCGTCTCATCTTTAATTCCATTTCTTGGTCAATAATTAGAAATCATTACTTTCGTTTCTGTGAATACGGCTAACATATCTAATGTTGTTTCGGACTTATTACAATTCAATGAATGTGTAACAATTCCGGAGTTTGGTGCTTTTGTGGTTAATCCTTCTAGTGCTCAAATAGATATGGCTAAAAACCGATTAACCCCTCCGGGAATAAAGGTAAGTTTTAATAAAAACATTACTTCTAACGATGGGTTATTAGCTAATGCGATAAGTATTAACGAAGGGATTTCGTACGAAGATGCTAATCAATACCTAAAAGCTTTTGTATTTGAAATCAATGCGGGGTTAAAGAATAAGAAGGTGTTTGAGTTTCATGAAATTGGTACTTTTTATCAAAGTCATGAAAACATTTTAAAGTTCGAGCCAGGTAAAATTGAATCATCTAATTCGTTTGGATTGGAACAATTTCATTTAACTCCTTTATCTTCTCAGGCTGGGTTTGGAAAGGAATCTATAGTTACCCATCCAGGAACGTTGAAAACAAAGGTTAAATACGTTAGCAAAACCAGTACTCTAGGAAAAATTGGATGGGGTTTGGCATTAATTCCGGTAGTGGCATATTTGGTTTGGGTTCCATCTAGTTCGGGACTATTAAATAAAAATCGCGACTTTCAATTATCCAATTTAAACCCGTTCAAATCTAATCCATGTGAAGAGTATGTAGCTCGTCCTGCTGGTTTAGTTGAATTGGATTTGGATGACAAAGGTTTGATAAACGAAGATTTTAACGAAGTTGATTATCAGTTTGCTGCAGTAGAATCTACAAATGTAGTTGTGGATGAACCAAAAATTGAATTGCCGTTAAGGTACCAAATTATTGGCGGTTGTTTTAGTGATAAAGCTAACGCTTCTCGTTTAGTTTCTAAACTTCAGGATCAAGGTTACGAAGCAAAAATATTTGACAAAAAAGGGAATTTATATAGAGTTACTTATGGTGGATTTGCTCATCAAAAAGATGCTAGAAAAGCACTGAAAAAAGTAAAGGCGAATGCTAATGCATCCGCCTGGCTATATAAAGTAAAGTAATTCTTTTTACTGTACGCGAATATCTAAATCGCCATAACTCATTTTTACTTTTACAGATGAAGGACTAGTTCCCTCAAACATTTTTCCGTAATAGGTATCAGAGTTTCCGTTTCCGTCTACTTCTTTTTTTGTACCACTAGGTAAATTGATATCACCAAAACTTGCTTTACCTTCTAAAGTAAAATTGCTTCCACTTTGAAAAGCAAGTTCTACGTCACCAAAAGAGGAATGCACCGAAACCGTTTCAAAATCTTTTGAAATAAAATCTACCTCGGCATCGCCATATTGAGAGTCCAATAAAAACTCGCTAATAATACCTTCCACTTCTAAATCACCAAATTGCACATCAGCGGTTAGCTCCACTATGGTACCCAGACTTACATCTCCGTATTGACATTTTAAATCCATTCGACCTACTTCTCCTACTTTCACATCTCCGTATTGGGCATCTAAATTCAGTAATTTTGCTCTACTAATACGAATATCTGAATAGCGAGAAACACAATCTAAATATTGGGCATATTTAATCTTTCCGTTTCCAAATTTCACGGTTACATCATTATTTTGACTATTTAACATCCCAATATCTAAATTCCCATAAGCCACATAGACCTTAGAGTTTCCGTTTAGTTCATTTAAATACAGGTTTCCAAATTTATTGACAATATCAATATTTCCGGTTGCCGGCATTGTAATGGTATAATCAATTGAAAGCTCTTTAAAGTTTGAATTTTTTTCGATCGTTGTTATGGCATTAACCTGAGATGCACTACCGTTAATAGACACATCAATTTTCTTTAATAACTTCTCTGCCTTTTCCTTTCCTTTAGCTTCTACGGTAACAACTACATCTATAACAATTTCGTTACTTTCTCCGGTAACAATTTTTACAAATCCGTATTTGTTAGATACATCAAGTATTACATCACTGTTTACTTGATATTGCTGGTGGTATTTTTTACTAAACTCCTCCAAATTGGAAGCGTACACCTGCAAACCAAAAAATAGGACACTTAGTAAGGCTGCGATTGATTTAAGCTTGAACTTCATCATGGTGTTTTTGTTTTATAGTATTTGATTTTTTTAATTGTTTTAATAATCTATCCAGTAGCGAAAACCTCATTCGGTAATTTTCTACCATTGCATTAATAATTTGCGGATTATTGGAGTTGATCGCTAATTCTTCCTTAAGATCAATGTATTGCAGTTCTAACTTATCCAACTCCTGCATTATTTTTTGTGTCTCTAGGCTGTTTGTACCAGAATACGCGAGTACTTCCTGCCTCTTTATACTTACCTTTTCGGAGAAAAACACTTCTGCATCATACAGCTCTTCATTAAATGTTTGAGCTGTTGTTTTGGAAGTTAAAATTTCTCCATTAGAGTCCATTTTACCTAAATTATAGAACAACCAACTTACCCCAATTACTAGCACAAATACAGCAGCTATTTTTGATAACACCCATTTGTTTTTGGCCGGTACTTCAACTGGACGCGCGTTACGCTCTTGTAATTTTTTAAACCTTTCGAAATGCCCACTACTTGGAGCAGAGTCAAACTGTTCCTCATTTTTTGAGATAAATTCTTTTAAATTATCCGACATATTCTTTTTTATTAATTTGTTCAATCAGTTTTTTCTTTGCTCGTAAATACTGCGACCGTGAAGTAGAGCTAGAAATTTTTAAAATCTCAGAAATTTCTTCATGATCATATCCTTCAAACAAATACAAACTCAATATGGTTCGGTACCCTTGAGCCAAATTATTCATAGCCAACTTTACCTCTGCCACGTTATAATCTGGTTCGTTTAAAACCTCATCCACTGGCTCCGCAATCTGCATGTTTTCCATGCTTACCGTATCCAGCTTTCTTTTATTTAAGTAATCCAAACATTCGTTAATAACAACCCTCTTCAACCAAGCTCCAAAGCTTGACTTTTGATGCCATTTATCCATTTTGGTAAATGCAGTCATAAACCCGTTTTGCATTAATTCTTCTGCTAGCATGTTATCTTTTACAATTCCATTAGCAGTGGTATACATAGCTTTGTAATACAACTCATATAATTCGAATTGGGCTTCATTATCGCCACTTCCAGCGCGTAAAGCCAATTCATTGTGTATGTGATAGTATTTTGTAGCCAACTCTATTTTTTTAAAGAAAGGATAAATTTACATTATCCTTTCTTTGCTCTTAAACTAATGTCCTATTTTCAGTTTACAATCTATAGACTTTACCAAATGTAAAGGTGTTGCATATCCTACAAAATTTATTGATAAAGGTTAAGTCGTATGTTTTGATGGTATTAATTAGCCATTTCTTGAAATTGATTCCAGTCAATTTTCTCGGAGTGATCTACTTCAAATGATTTTCTAAACAAACCCATAGAACCAGAGGCTTCGCCACGAACTTTCAGGTTAATGTTGTTCATTAATGCGGCAATTCCTACCGCTACCGCCATTTCGGCAACCGATTTATCTAGCTCCATTGCCATGTGTAATTTTACCGGATAATCGCCACTTTTAGGCAACACAACAGGCTCTAACAGCTTGGCTTTACCGAAATATATGGAATTAATAAGTATATCAAATTCAGCTTTTTTTAATTTGAGTGCTTGAGAATTGGGGTTATTCAAAGTAATATTAATATCAACCTCGGCATTATTCTCCTCCATTTTTATCACATCAATTCCATCAAACGAAGTCACTTCTGGATCTTGAAAACTACAAGAGCTTAATAAAAACACACTACTTAAAATTAACAATACCCTACCCAAACCAGCTGTTTTCCTTACCATAATACAAGATTAATTTAATTCAACTCAGCAAATAAGTGAAGTAGGTTAAAAAAGTAAAAAATCAATTATTTAAGAATAACGAAACGCGATAAATATCACTTTAGAATCATTCTAAATACCTTACTTTCGTTGTTCTAAAAAAAGAATAAATGATTACCGAAAATACAGTAATGAAAGGGCTTTCATATGTAATTGAGCCTGACTTAAAACAAGATTTGGTAAGTGCTGGATTAGTATCTGATGTGAAAGTTGACGGAAACAACGTTTCTTTTACTTTGAAAATCAGCAACCCAGCAATGCATAGCAAACAACGCATGGAGGAAGCTGTATTGCATTACCTGCATATGCATGTTTCGGATGCTATTGAAACAGACATCAAATTTGTAGCCTTAGAAAAGCACCAGAATAAAAGAGAGCCAGCCCAAAGAAAAACCATGCATGGTGTAAAAAATATAATTGCTGTAGCATCGGGTAAAGGAGGGGTTGGAAAATCTACCATTACTGCAAATATTGCTGCAGGTTTAGCGAAAAAAGGGTTTTCGGTTGGATTAATTGATGCCGATATTTATGGACCATCCATGCCATTAATGTTTGACGAAGCAAAATCAGTTCCTGGAGGAATTGACATTGATGGCAAACAAAAAATGACTCCGGTAGAAAGTGCCTGGGGAGTAAAGATTATGTCGATTGGATTTTTTGCCCAGGCAAACCAAGCCATTGTATGGAGAGGCCCTATGGTTGATAGTGCCTTAAAACAAATGGCAAACGATACCCATTGGGGAGAATTGGATTATGTTTTAATTGATTTACCACCAGGCACAGGAGATATTCATTTATCATTGGTTCAAAACATTCCATTATCTGGGGTAGTTGTAGTTACCACACCTCAAGAAGTGGCTTTAGCAGATGCTAGAAAAGCAGTAGGTATGTTTAATATGGATGGAATTTCCACACCAATTCTTGGGTTAGTAGAAAACATGAGTTACTTCGTTCCGGAAGATATGCCAGAAAAAAAATATCATATTTTTGGTAAAGATGGCGGCAAGGCATTAGCGGAAGATTTAAAAATTCCATTAATTGCTGAAATTCCTTTAGTAACAAGTGTTAGAGAAGCCGGAGATGCTGGAAGACCAGCTGTGTTACAAAACGGTACTCCACAGGCAGAAGCTTTCATGGATTTAGTGAATGTTATTGACAATAAAATCAACGAATTAGCAAATTAAAATGGCTAAACACAACGACATACAGCAAAGAATAAACGAAGCCTTATCGCAGATAAGACCCTATTTATTAGAGGATGGTGGCGATGTTGAATTGATTGATTTATCGGATGATTTGGTGGCTAAAATTGAACTTAAAGGCAATTGCACAAGCTGCTCTATGAATAGTATGACTTTTAAGAATGGAATTATTGATTCTATTATGAAATCTGTTCCAGAGGTAACCAAAGTGGAAGCCGTAAATTTCACGGTAGTAAAGCCTAGAATATAAAATCAAAACTTTATTTTATTAAGGCGGTGAAAACCGCCTTTTTTTTGGTCGATACTTTTTTATAATTTCACATTTCAAACAAATTCCCTATGCTAAATAACATTGATATAGAAAAAGTTTTATTTCTGGATATTGAAACCGTACCGGAATACCCAGAGTACAAAGATGTTCCTGAACGCTTTCAAAAACTGTGGGATAAAAAATCAAAGTCGTTCACACCAGAAAACGAAACATCGGCTGATGTGTATAACCGAGCCGGCATATATGCGGAGTTTGGCAAAATAGTTTGTATTTCTGTTGGGTTTGTAAAACGTACCGCTGATGGTTTATCTCTTAGAATAAAGTCGTTTGCTAATGACGAAGAAAAAATACTGCTCGATGAATTTTCATCTCTGTTAAACCAACACTATAATAGCATTCAAAATTACCGACTTTGCGGACATAATGGAAAAGAGTTTGATTTCCCATTTATTGCCAGACGTATGTTAGTTCATCAAATGGACTTACCCGTTTTACTAAATATTGGAGGATTAAAACCTTGGGAGAATCCGCATTTAGACACCATGACTTATTGGAAATTTGGGGAGTTTAAAAACTTCACTTCATTAGATCTTTTGGCGGCAATTTTTAATGTTCCAACCCCCAAAGATGATATTGATGGAAGTCAGGTTTATGGCGTTTATTACGAGGAGAACAACCTAGACCGTATAGTAGAATATTGCCAGAAAGATGTGGTAACTTTAGTTCAGGTGTATCGAAAATTAGCTGGTCAAAATTTAATTGAGGAGGCTAACATAAAAATGGTTTAATCTACTGGGCTCTATCTCCTTTTTTGGCAGCATCGTAATCTGGGCTTTTTATGGCCTCACCAAAACTTGGTGGAACATGGAGCTTACCAAAGGTCATGAAGTATGCAGATTTCGACATACTATCCCAATGAATTATTCCTCTTCGGTATTGCAAGGTTTGAAACTGACTCAATGCAATACAACCCAAAATAAATAACGTAGTAATTACCTTGGAAACCTTCCAATTACTCATAACCGCTACAAAGCCAGCAAATGGAATACTCATAATAGCCATTGCATCAATCATAGGGCGGGCACCAAAGCTACCACCATACCACCAGCACCACCAGCTAAAAACAATGTATAAATTAAGCCCAAAGAATAATGGAATAACTAATTTGAACTTTGGAGCATAATCACGATTGAACAAGGTTAACATTCCAAAAAGAGAAAGAATCATTACCGGAGAATATACTAACCATCCTTTACGGAAACTAAATAGTCCTTCCCAAATACGTGGGTCATTCCAAAAGAAACCTTCGTCATTATACGAATAATAAACCCAATGATCTGTATTCATTTTCCAGTATAACAATTGAGGAAACAACACTATGGCAATTAAACTCAACATTAATAACACTTGCCAATAACGAGAAAAAATATCTTTTAAACGTAACACGAATTCAGCAATAGATCGAACACCATATAACAATGGCATGATAACAACAATTGCGTTTACCGGCCTAATTAAAACAATCAATCCAAAAGACAGCCCCATAAAAAGGGCGTTTATCCACTTAAAAGAATTAAGCCATAGTACTGACTGCCATATAAATAACGAAATCAAAAAGAAATTATGTACATGGCTCATTGGGCCTTCTGAGGTTGCGTAGTAATAATAATTGGTACCCAGGGCTAAAGCCAATAAGGTAATAGCCACCACTTTATCCTCAAAGAACATTAAGAGTAGCTTTCGTTGAATAAACAAAGCCGCAATGGCGTAGGCCAAAGCCGACAAAGCCATAAAAAAATGGTATACCCATGAATACCCATCGGGTGTAATATCAAAAAGTAATGCCGCGCCATGTGCCAATCCAAAAAACGGAGCATACATCATAGCCATGCCCATGGTCATTTTTTGAACGTTTCCTCCGTTTGGAGCTTTTAAACTCCATAATTCTCGTTTATCATCTGGTGGTAATTTTCCGGCAAATTCAAACGATAAATCTTGGTAAATAAATGCGGCTGGTAAATAGGAATAGTACACCGACATGTCATGTTTTAACACAGACCTATCGTTCCACTTACCTTGGTTAAATACAGTTAAGGTAAATATTAAAGCTATTACCCACGAAGTTATTACACTAGGAGACAGCTTCATTTGCTATTTACTTTTTGAAAATTTGCTTAGAGAAAACATTGTATTTTAAAATGGAGTAAATAGCTCTAACGCCATCTTGCCAACCAATTTTCTTTCCTTCTTCGTAAGTTCTTCCATAATAAGAAATACCTACTTCATAAATTCGAATATTAGGAACTCTAGAAATTTTAGCAGTTACTTCAGGCTCAAAACCAAAACGTCTTTCCTTTAGATATATACTTTTAATGGTTTTTGCTTCAAATACCTTGTAACACGTTTCCATATCTGTAAGATTCAGATTAGAGAACATATTTGAAATGAATGTCAAAAATTTGTTACCAATAGAGTGCCAGAAAAACAAAATTCTATGTGGGTTTCCGCCCATAAATCTAGAGCCATACACCACATCGGCAAAACCCGATAAAATAGGTTTTAAAAGAATATTGTATTCTTCAGGATCGTATTCTAAATCTGCATCTTGAACTATTACATAGTCACCTGTTGCTTCATCAATAGCCCTATGAATGGCAGCCCCTTTACCCATGTTTACGGGTTGATTATACAATTTCATATCCGCCTCTGGATGTGAAGCTATATACTTATTAATGGCGCCTTCCGTATCATCTGTAGAACAGTCGTTAACTAGAACTATTTCCTTCTTGATATTATTTGTAAGCTTAACAGCTAATACCTTATCCAGAATTAAATGAATAGTTCTTTCTTCGTTATACGCTGGTATTAAAATGCTTAAAGTTTCAAACTTCATAAGATGATATTTTGGGCAAATGTAACCTATTTATGCAGCTATTAAAACTACCTAAACCAAGTTGTTCACCAAGTTATTTTTTCTGAAACACCAATATTTCAAACGGGTCTCCTTTCCACGTATCAAAGGGATGCTCTGGTTGAAACCCTTTCAAAAGAGTCAGGTTATCATCGTTAAATAAATTCTGCTTTGGTAGCCCCCCTTCATTTGGCGAAAAATGCGCATCCCAAACTATGATTGTATTTTTAGGAAAGTTGCTACTAGGCATTTCTCTATCATACACCTGATTTCTACTGTCTTCCCAAGAAAAATGATCTAGTTTCATAGCAAATGCTCCATAGGGGTTGTAATAAACGATGTAATTTTCATTTAAATGTTGATCATTTACAAATTGCGCCACTTTATCATATAATTTTTCTTCCGCCCCAAGAGGAATTGGATACTCTCTTTTGGTAAAAGCCTCCACAATAAAAACAATAGTGACCATACCTAAAAAAACATTGACATAGGAAGGCTTCATCCAATTAGCGAGCATGTTTACCCCCCAAATACTTACCAATGCTACTAAAGGAATTATACCCGAAATTACTCTAATTAAACCAAATGAACCACCTAAGCCAAAAGCCCATACAACGCTATGTGCAGCAAAATATCCAATAGAGCAACTCAAGATAAGGAAAATGAAAGCCAGATTTTTTTTTGAGAATTTACCCACCAAAAAAGCCATAATGGCTCCCAACCCTAGGCAAAACGTAACTATCAAAGGCCATCCAAAAATATCGGGTGACTTTTCTACAAAGTGGATTAATTTTCCACTTCCATACAAGCCAGAAGAGTCGCCATAGGGCATGGTAGTAATTGGCCACCATATATCATCCATAAAGGAGTAACCAAGTAAACTCATTAATACGTATCCAAACAGCAAAAGAGGTACAGATTTGTATTGCTTCAAACCCAACAAGGCCAATAAAAACAACGGAAAGAAAATGATTCCTTCTGTTCGAGCAAATGGAATAAAAGATATTGCCATTGCGCTCCAAATATATTTTTGATCTACAAAAAGATAAATAGCCAGTATGAGGTTAAATGCGAATATTATTTCAGTCATACTGGTAAAGGCCATCATGAAAAACATGGGAGCAAAAACGGTCATTATTATTCCGAACCAAGCATTATCTAACCCTATTTTTTTAGCTGTTTTATACACCAAAAAACCTGAAAATAATGAAGTTAGAATATTAAAAGTAACCGACCCCTTGAAACCGAGCAGCGCAAAAGGAGCGCTAAAAATGGTAAACATTGGTTTACCCCATTGATCAAAAAATAATTTAGGGTGAGTAAAAGCCCATTTGGCAATCATATGGTGCATGTACGAATCTGCTCCGCCCAAGGTCCCTTCATTTAAGAAATTCAGAATCATCATTCCAACAAAAAGAACCATCAACAAAATATGAACACCCCATTTTTTCATTACTGCCACAATATTAGTTTTTACTAATTAATTTAATTGCGAACGAATTGATTTTTACCTCATCATTCCAAGTTTGAATTTCAATAACCAAACGACCTGTTTCTTTAATGTTAGGTAAATCAAAATAGAACTTTCCAGTACCGTACTCTTTTTCTTTCCTTAAATTCTTAAAACAATTTAATCGTTTATCCCAAAGCCTTTTTCCATTTTGATTTATGAATGAAACAACGACATCTGACTCTCCATATTTTATCATCATATCCATTTTAATGAATACATGAGTTGGCATTTTTTTTTGTTCATTAATATTTAGATCCAAAACTTCCTTCAATTCACCAGAGCCAACCATTAATGGTTTCGCAAAACTCATGGAATCCTGAAGAATTACTTCAGTGCTTTTATAATTTGGCTTTGGTTGAAAAAACACACCTCGATATTTATCAGCAGTATGTAGCTTAATTAGGTTAAATTTTTCAAAGGTCATCTCATCCCAATCCATAATATAATGCTGATACTGGAAAGCTTGAATTACATTAATAGGAATCATTATTACCATGGTTGCTGCCATTAAATACTTCATGATTTTGGATTGAATTAATGGCAAAATGGAAGCCAGCATTAATGCGAAAATGATGTAATAATCAATACTTGGTCTGGATCCAAAACTAGTACCATAGTACCATGACCACCAGGAAGACAAAACATAAACTATGATATACGAAACACCAATAAAAGAGGCTAATTGAAAGAATTTATTATTCTTAGCCAGAAAGAAAAAACTTAGCCCGAAAATCAAACCAAGCAAAGGAGTATGAATAAATAATCCTTTTCTAGAGCTAAATAAAAAATTAAACACTGTTGGGCTTAAAAAGTTAAAGGTTTCACCTTGATAACCCCAAATAAAAAATTCTCCGGTTTGCAATTTCCACATTATGGGTAAAACCGATATCACCATACCAAACACCAAAATGGCACCCAATAATAATTTCCAATGATTGGCAAGTAAGTTTTTACACCAAATTTTTAAGTCATTAAAACTATCAAATGCGAAAACCACCAACAAAATGGCCATCAAATTTACGGGCCTGACCAGAAAAATTAATCCAAGAACCAATCCTGCTAGCAACAGAAACCTCTTTTGTGGTTTTGCCACATATTTGAAAACGAAGTAAACAAACATATTGATTAATGTAAAGCTGTAAACATGTACAAAGGAGGCATCAAAATGCACGTAATTTAATAATGGAGTACCTAATGCAAATGCCAATTGAATACAAAAAATAAACCACCATGGAACTTTTTTTAACCGTAAAATCAGCCTTAAAAAAACTAATCCTAACCAGAGATAAAACAAAGCGGCAGAATAAATGGCCATTTGGTAAGGAAGACTATAGCCGTCTGAAGTGTACTCTGAATTTAGGGCATATAAATGACCTGCTTCAAAAAAAGGCACCCACAGAATGGCGGCACCAGGAAAGTACTTATTAACTTGATGATTTTTTATGGTTTTAAGGTAACCCGATCCATAAGATTTATGATCGTAATACTCAGTAACTAGGGTGTCGGTATAATTGAAATTTAAATCTTGATAAATAAAAGTAGCTGGTAAATAATCGTAATAACCTTTACCATCTGCTTTAATAACCACCTCCCTTCTTTCTAAATAATTATCGACTACTAAAAAAACCAGTAGAACAATAAAAATCTCAGAAAGCCAAAGGAAATACTTCTTCAAAAAAAGTGTTTTAGATAGACATTTCAGGAATTTCTCCTTCAATAATTAAGTTACCTTGCGTGGCCTTTTGAATTTCCTCTACAGAAACACCAGGAGCTCTTTCTATTAATTTAAATCCACCTTCTACTATATCCAATACGGCCAAATTTGTCACTACTCTTTTAACACAACCCACTCCAGTAAGTGGCAAAGTACATTCTTTAAGGATTTTAGATTCACCTCGTTTGTTGGTATGCATCATGGCTACAATAATATTATCAGCACTAGCCACTAAATCCATTGCTCCTCCCATTCCTTTCACCATACGATTAGGAATTTTCCAGTTGGCAATATCTCCATTTTGGGCCACTTCCATAGCTCCTAAAACGGTTAATTGTACATGTTGCCCACGAATCATAGCAAAGCTTGTTGCCGAATCAAAATACACTGCGCCCGGTAAATTGGTAATAGTTTGTTTACCCGCGTTAATTAAATCGGCATCCTCTTCTCCTTCAAACGGAAAGGGGCCCATTCCTAAAATTCCATTCTCTGATTGAAACTCCACATTTACTCCTTCGGGAATATAGTTGGCCACTAACGTAGGAATTCCAATACCCAAATTAACGTACCAGCCATCTTGTAATTCTTGAGCTATTCTTTTTGCTATTCCAACTTTATCTAGTGCCATAATATGTGTATTTGTAAAGTGTCAAATTTAAGGATTTATGATTTGAGAATAATCTTTTGAACCTTCATAAATTTCTGCCAATTTGCAATCAATTCTTGGGAAATAATGTAGCTTTTTTTGTGGGTTATAAATGTAAGTCACAAAACGGCCTACATTTTCTGGAAACGGGGGTAAATACATTTTTATTTTCCATCCCTTCACATCAGTCCAGTCTTCGTTTACTTGGTCAAACATGTATTTATTGGTGTACACCTCCACCCCATTGGTATCAAAAACAGAACTAATAATAAGGCAATTCATAATTTCTGTAGACGCCTGAACATCCATATTAAAATACATAGCCATTGGTTTGTTTACCCAATCATATCCTTTAAACTCAAAAATATTGGTAAACTCATTCTGTACTGTAACATCATTCAAAATGGTGTCTTTAGTTACCTTTTCAATATTTGGATGTTTTTGTGCGAGTAGTGATTGCCCTGAAATGGAATCAAAATCTACAAGATTAAACCGACTAAGATTCACTTTTTGAATTCTATTAGAATCTACCAGCATAAAATCAGCCCACTCATCGGGGTGCTCTGTTCCATTAATGGTACTGGGGTACGGATATGATCTTAATTGCGCATAATCCCAAATATATTTTCTAAGAAAATAGCCATTTATGGAAGGTGGGTAATCATTAAGAGATGCCTTATTTACATGCTTAGTGAATCGTTTAGGCACATATTCATAAATCCAAAATTTAGAATACTTCAAATTGGCCTTTAAAACTGTTTCTATAGGAAACCACAATACGCTTACAAAAAGTAGAATTGGCCAAATCTTGTTTTCCTTTACTGGAAGAAAAACTAATGTTAAAAACAATAATGGGAATAAATACAATGCAGCTCTATCTGCCGGGTAATTAACTCCCAATACAAAATGTTGAAGAAAAATAGCGGCTATAGAAACAAAAAGAACGAACGCAAATATTTGATTGGGCTTGTTATAGTTTTGAATTCCATTCTTAATTATTCCGTAAACGTAGTAGGATAAAATTAGAATAAAAACAACCATCCAAATCCACCAATAATCTCTGGTTGTAAAAAACATTTCACCAAAAGGTTTCAGGGTAATATCAATAAAATCATCCCCGCCATAGTAAAGCAAACCACGCTCTTTCAATTCAAAAACATAGAATACCAACGGAAGCAATGGCACAATAAAAACAGCGATCCAATTAAATATTGTTTTGGCAAAAGACTTATCAGACTTTAAAAGCCAATGCATTAAAATCCATAGGTAAATAATGCCCACTACCACAATTAAGGACAGACTTCCTAAGGCAGCCAATACTCCGAAAATACTAGTTAAATACAAATTTCGTTTACTAGAATATTTACGGTACGAATGGGCAAAATAAAGTGTACCCATTAAAAACGACATAGCCATTCCGTAACCTCTAGTTAAACCATAAAACTCTATAAAATAAGATGCTGTTAACAACGGAATAAAAAGCGACCATCTTTTTAAGGGGCTGGAAACGAGCTCTCCAATTCGGAAAATAAAATATACCAAGGGCAAAAAAGATAGCCAACTAGCCATACGAATTGCGAAGGGTGAATTACCAAAAATATTGGTTAGTGTAGCGCTTGTGGCTGAATTCAATAAATGATTATTGGCGTCCCAATAACACCAAGGCGGAATAAAAGTAGCATCTCGAATGTATGCAATATAGGTTACCACCTCATCGTGAATCAAGGGCACGTTAGCCGCTCGCATACCAAGGTACACCCATACAATAAGGCTAAGAACTAAGAACAGTATGCGCTCAACTTTTGACATTAGGCTACACCTTAGTCTCTAGTTCTTACGGTGCGTTGTTCAATTCTTTTTTCGAATGACTCTCCTTTAAATATGCGTTGCACAAAAATTCCTGGAGTATGAATTTCATTGGGGTCTAATTCACCAGCTGGAACCAACTCTTCCACTTCTGCCACGGTAATTTTACCTGCCATAGCCATCATAGGGTTAAAGTTTCTTGCTGTTCCTTTAAACACCAAATTTCCTGCTTCGTCTCCTTTCCAAGCTTTTACAAAAGCAAAATCGGCAGTTAAGGCAGTTTCTAAAATATGAGGTTTCCCGTTGTACTCTCTTACTTCTTTTCCTTCGGCTACTTCCGTACCATAACCAGCTGGCGTAAAAAACGCAGGTATTCCTGCGCCACCAGCTCTACATCTTTCGGCTAACGAGCCTTGAGGAATTAAGTCCACTTCTAATTCACCACTTAACATTTGACGTTCAAACTCATCGTTTTCACCCACGTAAGAAGCAATCATTTTTTTGATTTGCTTAGTTTGAAGCATGAATCCTAAACCAAAATCGTCAACCCCCGCATTGTTAGAAATGCAGGTTAGATTATTAACTCCAGAAGCCACAACTGCCTGAATTGCATTTTCAGGTATTCCACATAAACCAAAACCACCAAACATCATGGTCATTCCACTTTCTACACCTTGTGTAGCTTCTTTTGCGTTTGCAACAACTTTGTTAATCATATCAAAAAAATTAAAATCCGTTACTAAAGTCAATATCTCCACCCGAAGAAGATGGATCTAGCGTATTACTTGAATTTGCCACTTCACAGTCTAACTCCATATTGAAATTCAATGGCCTTTCGAATGGTTGTTTAGATAAATTCAAAGTAGTGTCTTCCCAAGCCTTTTTCATGTAATAACCCCAAATTGGCAATGCCGTATTTGCTCCTTGACCTTTGGATGTATACATAAAACGAACCGCTCTATCTTCTGCACCAACCCACACACCAGTAACTAAATCAGGGGTTATACCCATAAACCAACCATCTGAGTTGTTTTGGGTGGTACCTGTTTTACCCGCTATTGGATACGTTCTTGGAAAACCATCATATTCTCTTTTAGGAGAATCGTTATACAGTCTCATTCCGGTACCCACGGTAACTTGAGTGCCCCAACGTTCTTCTTTTTTACCCAAGTAAGGGCCACGAGCTCCATGGGTTACGCCCTCCATTAAACTCAACATGGTATAGGCATTTTCTTCACTCATAGCTTCTCTACTATCGGCCACAAAATCGGCAATTACGGCTCCATTTTTATCTTCAATTCTAGATATAAATATAGGCTCGTGCCAAATTCCTTTGCCAGGAAATGTACTGAGCGCCCCTACCATTTCAAACAATGAAATATCAGCCACGCCAAGCGCTAAGGCTGGAACAGTGTCTAATTTGCTAGTCACTCCCATTCTACGTGCATATTCAATTACTGCTGCTGGCCCGTATTGTTTCATAACCCATGCGGTAACCGTGTTCATAGAATTAGCTAACCCATATTTTAAGGTTACCATATCGCCATATTTACCATCACTATTAGATGGAGTCCAATCTTGCAATAATCCATATTCTCCTTCATGAAAAGTAGTTTTTACATTGGGCACTTCATAACAAGGCGACAGCCCATTTTGAATGGCTAATGCATACACAAATGGTTTAAAAGTAGATCCTACTTGTCGCTTACCTTGTTTTACGTGATCGTACTGGAAGTATTTATAATTAATTCCTCCCACCCACGCACGAATTTCTCCGGTATGTGGATCCATAGACATTAATCCACTTTGTAAAAAGGCTTTGTAGTACTTAATAGAGTCCATTGGAGTCATTGTAGTATCTACTTCTCCGTTCCAAGTAAAAACCTTCATTTGGGTTGGTGTATCAAATACTATATCAATAGAATCAGTTGGGTAACGATGCGCTACATGTTGACAATCTTGAGCAGTACAAGTCCAAGTACTTTCACCCGTTTCGGAGGTGGTTTCTTGAACAAAATCAGCTCTTCTACCGCAATTATTACATTGCTTACCGGTCATTACTAAATAACGCTCTGATCTCTTTTTCGAGCTATTCAAAATTCTATTAATCTGCTCCTTACTTAAGTCATTACTAAATGGAGGATTCTTCCATCGCTTATTGTTATAGTCAAAATCTTTTTGGAGTTCTTTACTTAAATGTTCCTTTACCGCAAACTCCGCATACTCTTGCAATCTAGAGTTTATGGTGGTGTAAATTTTCAAACCATCTTTATACAGATTATAAGGAGTTCCATCTGGTTTACTATAGATGAAATTATCGTTTGCGTCTTTTTCAGAAAGCATTTTTTTCAATTCTTTCTTCAATACCGCTCTAAAATAAGGTGCCCTCCCATCAATGTGGGTCATGGTAGAATAATTAGATCTAAGTGGTAGTTCTTTTAAAGAATCTTGCTGGGCTTTGGTAATGTAATTGTTTTTGGCCATTTGCCCATATACCGTATTTCTACGGTAAAAAGTACGTTCTCTTTTTTCATCTGACCCAACCGGATTATATAGGGTAGGATTTTTTAACATCCCTACTAAAATAGCGCATTCATCAATGGCTAAATCTCTGGCAGGTTTACCAAAATAAATCTGCGCAGCCGATTCAATTCCCTTAGCATTGTGGTTGAAATCAAACTTGTTCAAATACATAGCAATGATTTCATTTTTGGTGTATTGGCGTTCTAATTGAACTGCAATAACCCATTCCATCAACTTGTATTTGATACGATCCACTTTAGTCATAGAGCGTTCAGAAAACAATAGTTTGGCCAACTGTTGAGAAATGGTACTTGCTCCTCCCCTTGTACCAGCTGCAAGAATTGCCGTTACCAAACGTTTAATATCTATACCTGAATGGTTGTAAAAACGTTCATCTTCTGTATTTACCAGCGCACCAACCAAGGTATCTGGTAATTGCTCAAAAGGAATGAAAGTTCGGTTTTCTACATAAAATTTACCTAGCACCTCTAGATCAGATGAGTAAACTTCCGTAGCTAAAACAGACTTTGGGTTTTCTAATTCTTCAAACGAAGGAAGATCCCAAATAAGACCGGCAGACAAAGCCCAGAAAAAAACAATTACTGCTCCAATACCACTAATAAACAAAGCCCATAAACTAACAAGAAGTTTAGTGAACTTAGGTTTTTCAGTTTGTTTAGCCATCTCGTAAAATTAATCGTTTAACCGTTTTAAAATAACCCCCAAGTTTTGAACGTTTGGTAAGGCATCGTTACGCATACCGTGTTTCACTTTAAACTGGTAATCACCCATTTTTGTAAACTTAAAACTGCGATGAATCAATACTGGAGTATCAATAATATTTCCAGTACCCGAACCAATCCATTTTCCATCCGGAAAAGACATCGGACAATTGACAGAGTCTACATGAACAAAACCATCTGGCTCCGTGGTTTCAATAAATAACCATAAATTCTGATACCCGTAATCTGGAGTGATTCGGATATCAAAAATCAAATTGTATTTGTTGGTAGTATCTGGAGCTGTAAAATTGAAAGTAACCGGGTCTTTATAGTCCCAACCCAACGGATCAATTTCTTCCATTTGCTCATAAACCACATCCAACCCACACGAACTAAAAATACTGAGGCTAAATGTAAAAACTAATATGATAATTAGATTTCTCATTCTTTGCTATCGCCTTTTGGTTTTGGCTTTCTGTTCTTATTACGGTTGTTTCGGTTTGGTCTTGGCTTTTTAGCTTCTCCTTCGGCCTTTGGCTTATTATCACCAGCCTTGTTAGAATTTGGCTTTTGTTTCGCTTTATTTGGCTGACCTTCTTTTCCTTTATTAGCCGGTTTATTGGAACGGTTATTTGAACGTTTCTTATTATTAGAACGACCCTCTTGTTTTTGTCCCGTCTTTTTGGCCTGTGCTCCGTCTTTGCGGTTTTGAGGCTTTTTTCTTCTACTATTTTTTGAACGACCTTTACCTTTATTCTTAGAATCAAAACGTGTCAAACTATCTTGACCCACAACGTTTCCAAATTCTGGCTCTACTTCCACTTCCTCTGTAAATGCAGCGTACGATTCCAGTTCTTCTGGTTTTTCATCGCGCTTATTCATTTCCATAATCTCGTGAACCCTGGATATAGGAAGCACAACTACTTTGGTGTTTTCACCCAAGTAACTGTACCACATTAGGCCTTTAAAAATATCAGATTTAAAACAATAGGCTTTTCCCTTGGCGGTATGTAGCTTAACATCGCTTTTAGGAAAGTCTTTAATGGCATCTAAATAACTGTCTAGCTCAAAATTTAAACAACACTTTAGCTTACCACATTGACCCGCTAATTTTTGCGGGTTAATAGATAATTGCTGATAACGAGCGGCATTAGTAGAAACTGATCTAAAATCAGTTAACCATGTAGAACAACATAATTCACGTCCGCATGATCCAATTCCACCTAGTCTTCCGGCTTCCTGACGCGATCCAATTTGACGCATATCTACCCGCACCTTAAATTGATCTGCTAAATGACGAATTAATTCGCGAAAATCTACTCTTTCATCAGCGGTATAGTAGAAAGTAGCTTTGCTACCATCTGCTTGATACTCCACATCCGAAATTTTCATATTCAATTTCAGTTCTGTGGCAATTGTTCTGGCTCTGAGCATTGTGGGGCGTTCTAGCTTAAGTGTTTCTTGCCACTTTTCTATTTCCGCCTGGTTTGGCTTTCTTAGTATGTGTTGGATGTCTTTTGAATCGGAAGCGATTTTTTTAATTCGCATTCTACGGTTCACTAGCTCTCCTAGCATACTTACTATACCAATATCGTAACCCGAAGGAGCCTCTAAAATGACTGGCTCTCCTGGATGGATATCCAATTTATTGCTATTTCTAAAAAACTCTTTACGAGTGTTTTTGAACTTTATCTCAACAAGGTCATAATTTAAATATCTGGCTGGTTCCATTCCGGTTAACCAACTAAAAACATTCAGCTTATCACATCCAGAAGTAGAACATGAACCGCTTGATTTACAACCGCCAGAAACCTTACCCGAATCAGAACTAGTACTACAACTTGTACAACCCATATTCTTTTTTATTGGCTAATTCTTATACCGATTTAGCCTTTTTAGTAATAATTTCTATAACTAACAAAAGAACGAAATTTATTGATATTGTTGCTATTCATCCGTAAGTTTTACCACACTCAATTGTTCTTAATTCTGATATTTTTATTAATATACCGATTGGTATATTTTTTTATTACATTTGCCCTGTGGGTAAAAAAGCCGAAATAACAACAGAACATATTATTAGAACGGTTGCTCCTGTTTTTAATAAAAAAGGGTATTCAGGTACAAGTTTAACCGATATTACAAAAGCCACTGGATTAACCAAAGGGGCCATTTATGGCAATTTTACTGATAAAAATGAACTAGCCATCAAAGCTTTTGTATACAACGTAAATGTAGTAGCCAACAATATTGAAAAGGCCATTAATGCCCATCAAACTGCTTTGGGAAAATTATTTGCTATTTCGGCATTCTATAAGGATTATTACAAGTTTACCTATCAATTTGGAGGGTGTCCTATTTTAAATGTAGGAATTGACGCCAATCATCAAAACCCCGATTTGATGGAAAAAGTAAAAAAGGTGATCAATAAACTTCAGGGTAACATGACGGCTATTATTGAACATGGTAAAACCCATGGCGAATTAAAACCAGAACTGGATGCTGCTCTTTATTCTCGCAGAATTTTCAGCATGATTGAAGGGGGAATTTTTACCGCTACCATGTTGCAAGACAAAACTTACATGGAAGATTTAACACTGGCTATTAACCACTTAATAGAAACAGAGTTAAAAAAATAATATTTTTTTGAATTAAAATATACCGATTGGTATAATACTATGATGCAATTAATAAAACCATATTTCAAAACACTTTCAGCTATAAGCCCACGATTGGCTTCTAAATCGGCTTTTGAAATGTTTATGAAAGTGCGAAAAAAAGATGTGAGAGACCGAGAGCTTCCTTTTTACGAAGAAGCCAAGAAGTATGAAGTCCCATTTAAAAATGAAGCCATTCAATGTTATGCTTTTGGTAAACCCGAAAACGACATTGTAGTTCTGGTACATGGATGGGATTCTAACGCTGGGTGCATGTATAAATTTGTAGCTCCGCTTTTAGCAAAAAACAAATATGTAATTGGTTTTAATTTACCCGGTCATGCTTTTTACAATGCGAATAAAACCCATTTATACGATGCAAAAGAATCGTTTAAGGTGTTTATGAAATCCTTACCCGTAAACCGTAAAATTGACATCATCTCCCACTCTTTTGGTTCGGCCGTAACGGCATTTGGCTTGTCAGAAATGGACCTAAAAATTAACAATCTGCTATTTCTAACCAGTCCTAACCGAATGGAAGATGTATTTATTGACTACAAAAATTTTATTGGTTTAGGCGAAAAGGCATATACCAAACTAAAACAACGAGCCGATAAAATTTTAAAAGAGCCTCTGGATTTAGTTAATGTGGAAAGTCGTTTGGATTTAGTAGATTTTAACCATCTGTATTTAATGCACGACAAATTTGATAAAATCATTCCTCACGCGTATTCGGTAGCGATCAATAGATCTGTTAAAAACTCCACTTTGTACTCGTTTGAGAAACTAGGTCATTACAAAATGTTATGGAATGATGATTTGATTCAACAGGCTATGGACGTATTAGATAAATAATGGGGATAGGAATACTTCAACAACACACCCACCATTAGGTTAAAGCTTTTCTAGATTCTGCTTTAAACGCGGACCCAGTAATGATTTAGATAGCATACCCGCTTTATTGACCGAAATGAATACCCCTATGACCGATTTGTTGTGGGTGGCTTTTCAACGGGGAATGGGAAAAACGAGCGAAGCTAGTGGAAAACTCAATGATATGGCGACTAATTTTGACTTAACTACTTCGCAACAAACGGAAGTGAGCGAAGTGCAAAGTTTTTATTCTTTGTATGATGGTAATTTAACTGGGGGATTGAAAAATGTGATGCAACTCCCTCAAGCAACCTTAGCTAGTTTGCAACAAAATAGTATGCAAGAAGACGGAGCGTTAGGTGTCTACTCCAAGGGATGGTTGAAATTTGCCCAAAACGAGCTATATTTACCCGAATATGTAGATTATCAACCACTGGCAAATAAAACCAATCAGCGAAATATTTTTGAGCCAAGAGAGGTAGATGAATTTATTCCGGTAGAAATTTATCCTAATCCTGCCAATGATTTTGTAACGGTGGATGTGGGAGAATACGAAACCAAAGAAGTATTAACGGTAGAAATAGTGAATAGTGCAGGAAGTGTGGTAATTCAAAACCGAATAGATGCAGGAGTATCGCAAATAAATACCTCACAATTAACTACAGGAGTGTATGTGATACGAATAACAGATGGTAAGGAAATGATTCAAAATCAAGTACTAGAAATTATTAAGTAGTGAGAAAATTATTTTGTATAGTATTAATGATAGTAAGTGGATTGGCACACGCTCAATCCACTTACTTTAATATGCGTTACCCGTTAACCAATTATTGGGGTGGCGGAACACGAAGCATAATTTGTCATAATAATCAGTTGTTTTTAAACCTTGGAAGTAATCCCAATGGTTTTGATAAAATGACCCAACGATTTGCGAGTTTGGATTTGAATAATGGCCATGCCGCTATAGGAACATTATTAGAGTCGGATAGTTCCGAATATTTTTCAGGGTCTATGATTTATCATTCAAATGGAAGTTTATATGATATTTTTACCATACCTAGTGTAAATGAACCAAGACAATTTGGGGTAGTTAAATACAATTTACAGGGCGATACTATTTTTTTCAATAAAACAGAAGAGCCATCCTTGTTTATATCGGTGTTAGATGTTGAAGAATCTCATGAATCAGAATTGGTCTGCGTTGGGGTAACTCAAAGTGTTCCTTTTTCTCAAGGAGGCTCAACTAATATTGTAATAGCCAATATAGATATCAATGGCAATGAAAAATGGCGTAAAACATATAGCGATAGTTTACACGATGAACAGGGACATTGCTTAAAGCGCACTCCAGATGGTGGTTACATAATAGGCGGAATAAAAAAGAAAATTCAAACCGGAATTGGCCCAGCATGGTCGCATGAGTGGCCGTGGTTAATAAAAACCGATAGTATTGGAAATATTGAGTGGGATAAGCACTACGGTCCGCAAGATACTTTTAGTTTGCCTATTTATGATGTTACGCCTACTCAAGATGGGGGTTATGCCTTTGTGGGTGCGGTAGGGAAAAAACAATACATTTATGAAGCGGATTATTTACCATGGATTGTGAAAGTTAATTCCATAGGTGATACGCTTTGGACCAGAACTATTTACGGATTGGGGCCAGATGGATACAGATCAAAATACAATAGTGTAATCGAATTGCCCGATGGTAGTTTAGTCGCTTGTGGGCAACAACGTATTCCTAACCCTGACACCATTAACTATGATGGTTTGTATAGAATTATGGGTGTAATTACCAAGTATTCAGCTCAAGGAGATTTATTATGGAGTAGGAATTACCAACATCCAGAAAATAAACTAAGTCAATATTCCGAGCATCAATTGTATGAAATTGTTGCTACTCCTGATGGTGGTTTTGCAGCCGCAGGTTTTTTATACCCATACCCTCAAGATACGGGTACGCAAGACACATGGGTTATTAAGGTAGATAGTTTTGGGTGTTTAACTCCAGGCTGTGAATTAACTAATGTGCCAAAAATAGAAAGTAGTATTGTAGAGCTAAAAATATACCCAAACCCAGCTAATGAAATTATTCATTTTGACATTACACCAAATACTTCAACCAGCCCGCATTTCGGCTCCGCTCAACGGCCGGGCTTAGCGTATGAACTTACACTGAACGATATGCTAGGTAGGTTAGTCCTAACCCAAACTCTTTACCCCAATGAAAATACCATCAATGTAAGTCATCTAAAATCAGGGGTGTACAACTACCGCTTAAATGAAAGTTGGGGTAATATTGTGGTGGAGTAATAAATTAAAACAACGAACTAATACAAAAACAAGCCATTGAAATTATTCATTAACATAATTGTTACATTAATAATGGTTTGTTCTGGTATGTTACTAGGGCAAACTGTATTTTCACTTATTTAGAGGGAAATCGTAAAAGGACTACTACTTAATAAAACGATTCAAATCTTTACGCTCTCCTAAAAAGATAAACACAAAGAAAAATAGCATCAAAGCAGTGTTACCGGTGTACTTGGTTAAATCAGAGTTCCAATCTACCAAGGTGCTTCCGTACCACAACAATACCGAAACTATGCAATAGCCAATAATTTTTGGTAGCTCGTATGGTATTTTAAAGAATCGTTGACCCAATAAATAACTAATTACGGCCATTACTCCATACGATGCAAAGGTGGTCCAAGCTGCACCTGCATATCCCATTTTTGGGATTAAATACAAATTCAGACTTACCGTAATTACCGCTCCAATAACGGCTAAAATAGCTCCATAAATGGTTTTATGGGTCAGCTTATACCACACCGATAAATTATAAATCCAACCCAAGAATATATTGGCAAATAGCAAAATAGGTACAATGGTTAAACCTTCCCAATACGCTTCGTTTCTGATTAATTGTTTAAACACATCAATGTAAAGCATTACAAACAAGAACAAAACGGTAACGATTACGGTGTACCATTTGAGCACATCCGCATATACCTTTCTAGAATTCCCTTCTTTGTCTTGTGAAAAGAAAAACGGCTCGGCCGCATACCTAAATGCCTGAGTGAAAAGTGTTATTAAGATGGCTAATTTGTAAACTGCCCCATAAATACCCACCTTGGTTAGTGCCGCAGATTCTCCTATAGTAGGTTCTAAAATTCTTCGTATCAAAGTTCGATCTAAAGTTTCGTTAATAATACCCGCAAAACCGGCAAGAACTAAGGGGGAGGAATATATCAACAACTCTTTCAATAAACTTCCATTAATACGGAAAGATAATTTTTGGTATGCTGGAGAAACCAATAAAAACTTCACCAAAGCCTGAATCATGTTAGCTAAAAAAATGTAGCCTACCCCAAACTCTGGGTTAAAAGCAAAGTCGGTAATCGCATTTCCTCCATCTCGAAAGACATCCATACAGTACCATATAAAAAAAAGATTTAAAACTATATTGGTGCCAATACTCATGAAATTAACCAAAGCAAATTTCAAAGCCTTTTCTTCGTTTCTTAATTGAGCCAACGGAATAACTGCTAAAGCATCAAACCCAATAGTCAGACCCATCCAAATAATGTACTCCGGATTATTAGCGTAGCCCATTGCGTTGGCAAAACCATCGGTAAGGAAGGTGATGGCCATCATGAAAATTATGGAGGAAAGAAATACAAAGAACAAAGAGGTTCTAAAAACTTCGTTTGGAGTGTAATCCTTTTTATTGGAAAATCTAAAAAATGCGGTTTCCATTCCCCAAGGCAAAATAACCGCAATAAAGGCTACATAGGCATAGACTTCATTTACCACCCCATATTCGGCTGGTATAAATTGTGCGGTATAAAGTGGAAATAATAAGTAATTAAGAAAACGACCCAAAATACTAGGTAAGCCATAAATGGCCGTTT
>JBMYWA010000020.1:0-30365 GCA_049606935.1 Salibacteraceae bacterium | reverse complement strand
TTTGAAGTTAATTAGGAGATATCTTCCATTAGATTACAGAAATTGCAATTTATAGAGCCTTCTACATTAAAGCATCCCATAAGAGATTAGCATGCTAAACAATTTGCCCTAGCAAATGCTGCCATTTTTTTCCTTAGCTTTTGACTTTACTAAGATCAAAATTTCTATTGGATTTAGTATTGGAAATTAAACAATTAATGCATAATAGCCATTCACCAATTCACAGGCATAAATACCAATTTAGGCTTCCAGCACATCTCAAATGACCGATAACAATGATAGGTAAAGTGCACTTCTTTACAAGCCTTCTAGACAAAATCAAGATTTAAGGTTAACACTCTTACATGCAACTGATTATTTTCTAGGAAAAATAAGGCACAAAAAAAGGGGCCCTAAGCCCCTTTAGAATTCTTTGAATTTGAGTTTATTTAATTACCACAAATTTAGTTTGACCTTGCACGCTACCCGCTTTTACAGTAGCAAAATAAGTTCCTGAAGGCATATTACTAGAATTTATTTCAAATCTCGCTGTACCAGCATCAAAACTTTGACTCTGTGCAAAAATTAATTTACCTGAGATATCATAAACCTGTACTTCAGCCAATCCTGACTGAGCCATTTCAAAAGACAAAGTAGAAATTCCATTAACAGGATTCGGGAACATAGTAAGACTTTCAATAGCTAAGCCATTACCCATTTCATTCCAGTTCTCTTCAACAGAAACTAAGTCTCCAGTCATCCAAATTCCTCTACCAAAAGTACCCAAATAAAACTGACCGTAATTAGCAGCTTCATTGTGAGGTAAACGCTGTTGTCTTACATCTAGTACAGGAACATTACCCATAACACCACTTTGGTCTGTCCAAGCAACAGATCCAGCGGTAATATCGTCAGAAACCCATAAACCTAATTCAGTTCCAATTAAAACTTGCGAAGGATTATTCACATTATATTCTGGATCATAAACTGGAAAATCAGGTAGGTCTCCACTAATATCAACTCTATTTGCCGGAGTATTTGAAACATCTGATTGAGCGTTAAACATCTCAAACACATGAGAAGCTGTACCATAGCCACCTAAAGTTACTAGCAATTTTTCCGGATCGGTTGGGTGAATATTGATACCTGACACAGCAGCTCCACCACCATTAAAAATAACCTTTTTATCAAGTACAACAGCTGGATCATCACCAGAGTACCAATCATTTAAACCGGAAAGTCTAACAATTTGACCATTATTACCGCCTATATAAAGGTGGTTACCATCCTTTGAAAACTCCATACACGTTGGAGAAGTAGATGAACTACTACCCCATACATCCACGCTAGTGAAGGTTGGAGTTCCAAGTGGAAAGTATAATGCTTCTCTCGTTAACCTAATGCTTCCAAACATTGATACCGCAAATAATGATTGAACCGGATCTTGAATTTTCACCGAATCTTGAACACCAAGAGGAGCCGTTAAAACATGCGTAAATGGAATTGCCATGTTTTGAGAAGCTAATTGAAGTGTATCTCCCATATCGAAATCAACCAAAAATCTGCTGTTTACAGAAGAACCAATCGGAGGAGCAAAAGTCCATCTAATATCATACTCACCGGTGGCATAACTAATTGTTCCTACACTATCACCAAAGCTATATAATACCCCGTTTGATAAATTATCTTCTGCGGTTTGACCACCAGCAGCATCAGTAAAAACAAAGGTTCCAGCAATAATATCTGCATTATCCTGAGGCTTAGTAACAAAACCACTATACACCTTTTTCACTCCATCACCAGAGCCAATAGATTGATTTACCGTGTCATTTAAAAACACAATAGAATCTTTACTTGTTAAATCATTTTTTGATTCCCAATTTCTAATAACAGTATGGAACGGAGAAGCACCTTCAAACTGACCATGAATAGGAGAACCTCCAATACCATTTTCATAAGTAATTCTATTCACTTGTCCATAATAAAGCGTGGTAAACAAAATTGATGATAAATTAGAAGTTTCACAATCAAAACCATCACCACCAGTAATTTGAAAACCATCCTTACTTGTAATACCAGAAATTGTTGGATCTATATAATGAGTTCCGTTATCTTGAGTTCCACCAATAATTTGTCCGCCTTTTGTAAATGCTACACCATAATATTGGGTAGTTCCGAAATGTCTATTATTAGTTGTCCAGTTAACCAAATTATCAGAAGCATTAGTTGTTTTACCAACACCACCATCTGAACCTACATACATGGTTGAAGGATCGTGAGGACTGTACTCAAACCAATGCTTATCGGAGTGCACGTAAAAGGGTTCTGAAGCAAAATTCAATGCAACACTTGACCAAGAACCATCTACTCTATACAATTCTACCGCACCCACATAAATTCTATCACAATTGGTAGGATCAACTTTAATAGCCTGGTTATAAGCCCCAGGGTTGGACCCCATTAAATCAAAGGTACTATCAATTGTTGTTGTTGGCGGAGCCGGAGATAAAGGCCCCCAATTGTTACCTCCGTCATTTGAAGATAAAATTTCAAAAGTTGCAGGATTTGCACCTCTGGTTTGGAAGGCGTAAACTATACTTTCATCTGAATCACATACAGTTAAACTCATTCTATTACTTCCACCAATTCCATTAGCAATTCCTATTGGCTCATAACTACAAACTGCTTCACCATCATTTGAAGCATACAGGGATCCGCCTACAGAAACTAACACTCTATTAGTTGATGTTACTACCACCTCTTGCATTTGGCCAGATAAAGTAGCATTACAATTATTAGGAATAGTCATTGGTTCAAACCAAGTGGCACCTTTATCCTTCGATACCATCAAACCACGATTTGTGGCTGCATATACCGTATAATTTCCTTCAGAATTTTTAACCTTTGAAACGGCTACTCTATTTACATAAGCCCAATCTGCACCTGATCCAGGAGAGGTTGGTGTAGTAGATGCTATATGAGACCATGTAGCCCCACGGTCTTCACTAATCCACATACCTCCACCAGGAAAAGCTCCGCCAATAGCAGAACCTGCATCAGCATACATACCAGTACCAGCATATACAATACCGTCTGCATCTTGAGCAATAGTAGAAACGTGAATATTATCCCAGTCTGTACTTTTATAAGTCCAAGAACCAGCTGCATCTGTAGATACGTACATACCACCACCTGCACCACCAGCATATATTAAATCTGGATCCACATTATCAACGATAATTGCCCGAACTCTACCTCCAATATTATCTGGACCGGCAAATTCCCAACTCAAATCAGTCGCTCTTGAGTTTTTAAACCTTTTTGATTCAGCAACTGCATTAATATAATCTGACGGGTCAACTTTTCCTGTTTTGATATTTTTTCTCATATCAGAAAAGAACTCCGCGTTTACTTTCGAAGCATTAGATTTTGTTGCGGTTTCTCTAGGAGAATACTGCGCATCTCCAGAGCTATTTAACACTGCAAACACAGCTAACAAAGAACCTAGTCCTGCTAAAACAGATACAAAAAGTGTATTTTTTTTCATAAATAAATATTTAATGCAATTTTTCAAAACCAACTAACTCCTTGATTTAAAGAGATTAATTGACGTCAATTTTTAATTCAACAATAATCCTGAATCTAAAATTTAAAGATGGCAATTTAACTTTTTTTTACACTATCCCAAAAAAAATTAAACCCAATTAAACGAAGCTATTCAACAATAATTTCTGTCTTTTAAAAAAGGTGCTTTTCAGCATGGTAGGAGGACCTTACTAAAGGTCCACTTTCCACAAATCTGAATCCCAGCTCCAATCCAATTTTCTTATAATTTTCGAATTCATTAGGAGTAACGAAGTTTTCGACCGGAAGGTGGGCTTTGGTTGGTTGTAAATATTGGCCAAGTGTCAAAATATCCACATTCGCACCCCTTAAATCTTTCATTGTTTCGATTACCTCTTCCTTAGTCTCTCCAAGGCCTAGCATAACACCCGACTTGGTTTTCATCCCTCCCTCTTTAAGGCGTGATAAAACTTCCAAACTTCTATCATATTTTGCTTGAATTCTCACTTCTTTAGTTAATCTTCTTACCGTTTCCAAGTTGTGAGAAACAATTTCAGGGGCTACATCTATAATTCTTTGAAGATTTTCCCATTTACCTGCAAAATCAGGAATAAGCGTTTCCATAGTAGTCTCCGGACTTAACTCTCTAACCTTATTAACAGTCTCTGCCCAAATAATGGAGCCTCCATCTGGCAAATCATCTCGATCAACCGAAGTAATTACACAATGCTTAACGCCCATAAGCAATACAGAGCTAGCAATTTTCATAGGCTCTTTTAAATCTGCTGGAAACGGTCTTCCAGTAGCCACATTACAAAAACCACAAGACCTGGTACAAATATTTCCCAAAATCATAAATGTTGCAGTTCCTTCACCCCAACATTCTCCCATATTAGGACAGTTACCACTCTCGCAAATGGTGTGAAGCTTATGTTCTCCTACAACACTTCTTACTTTTTTATATTCTTCTCCAATAGGAAGCTTAACCCTTAACCAATCTGGCTTCTTTTTTGAAGTTTTCCCTTCCGGATTTAATCTTTCCCAATTAACTGGCTTTACCGTTCCTGGCTCCATATTTTTTATTCTATTTTTTTACCGATTTCAAGCATCACGTAAAAAGTAATCCAATATTGATTATTGTACGTATTGTACATTAATGGTATTTTTTTATAGTATAAATCAGCGGCTACCCCCACCTCTATTGATTTTAACTTCTCATCATACGGGGAATATTCAAAATTTAGCCCAAATTTCCCGTAAATTCCAGGAACAACATCCAACTCATCAACCCCTCTAAAAATACTTGCTCTACCTATAACACTTCCGTAAGTATGAATTTCTGGTTCGTATCTAACAGATTCCGGGTTTCCGTTATCGTTATATATTTCTACGTAAACGGGTTTAACAAAACCCAAATTTACGCCCCCACTATACACCCAAGCTAATTGAACTCCTTTTTTTATCTCTTTTAATGCAAACGCACGCTGCGCACCAATTCCAACTCTCAAATTGGTTAGCGCATTTATTTTACCGAAAAAATACCCCTTTGCATTGTCATTGTAGTTAACCACCTTCTCTTGTTTGGGATGTTTTAGCCCCTGAAATTCAAAGTTGTAAATTCTTTTTATTTTGTATGACAAATGCTTTTGGGCTTTATAGCTTACTCCCCATCCCTCAGTATGAAAAGTTAATCCATAGGCTTTGCTTGACCGGTAATACAGCTTAATATCCTCAGCAGGTTTACCTACTTGAGATTTTCCTTGAGATGTAAACCCAAGAACAAAAAATATTACTAAAAGTTTTCGCACAATATTTAACAGCTTCCAAAAATAACGCTTTTACCCCCTATAATCAATCTGAGCTTTGTCATATTAATTACTTAACGTAATACAATTATAAAACGCTTGCTTGGTGTGCAGAAATACTATGATGGGAGTCTGAATAAACTACTTCTCCGTTTTTGATGGTTATTACCTGAGGGGATTGATGTATCACATTTACAGTTTTTGAAATGTAATTGGATAGGTCTCTATTTTTAATTAGATCAACAAAATAAGCGGGTATAGAACTTTGAAATTCCGACTCAAAGCTTCTTAAAGCCATAGTACTAACCATACAACGAGTGGAATGTTTAAACAAAATAAATGCAGAGCCCTCAACTGAACTCTGCATTAAAATTTCATCAAACTCCGTAATTGAAGTAAGCTTTCGCCAGTTCATTTACAATTATCGTTTGTTATAGCCTGAAGACTGATACGTATTACCGTAGGCCGCGCATGTATGACTTGAAGCGCAAGAAGCCAATAATCCTATTCCGAATATAGCTATTAATATGTATGCAACCTTTTTCATCTTAATCATTTTAAAAGTGATACAAAAGTACCTGTTAATTATCACAAAACAAAAATAACAACGTTATAAGAACGAATTTATGTTTTTATATTGCACAAAGGCAATCAAATCAAATTCAAAATTAATGTCTACCAAAGAAATAAAATCAAAACTTCCGTTCGAATGGGCTATCTTACTAGCTCCGGTATTGAGTACTAGCAAGTTTTTGAATTTACTGACTTACTTAAATTCCTCTACAAAAAACATTTTCCCTCCTCCGTCAGAAATTTTTACTGCCTACCATCACAATGATCTAAAAAGCATTCAAGTTGTAATTGTGGGACAAGATCCTTATCATAGAGCAAATCAAGCACATGGATTAAGTTTTTCGGTTAAAAAAGGCAACCCTCACCCTCCTTCGTTAAGAAATATTTTTAAAGAGATTAATTCCGATTTAGGCCTTACCATTCCTAACAAACTACATGGTGATTTATCTCACTGGTCAAAACAAGGCGTTTTTTTAATCAATTCTGTACTTACCGTTGAAGAAGGCAACCCAAATTCTCATAAGGGGTTAGGATGGGAAGAATTAACAAATCATACAATTAATATTATTTCTGAACACAATGAAAATGTTGTTTTCATTCTTTGGGGAAAATTTGCTCAGCAGAAGGAATCATTGATTGATTCCAGTAAACATCTGGTAATTAAAAGTGCTCATCCTTCTCCGTTTTCTGCAAGAAATGGTTTTTTTGGCAGCAAACCTTTCTCCAAAACCAATGAATATTTAATACGTACTAACCAGCATCCCATTAATTGGGAAATTATATAATTTGAAGTCATTACTTACCATATTAACCATTATTGTATTGGCAATAAACATCTGCTATTCTCAGCCTCCAATTACATTACAAATTATGGGTACGGATTATAAAGATATTCCTGAACCATTTGGAGCAACCAATTTGTTTCAATCAGATTTCGAAATTCACATTGCCCTAAAAGAATACATCTCTGCCCTAAATGAGAAAGGCTACCTTTCTGCTAGTTTAGATAGCATATCTGGGGATTCGGTTTTACAAACTGCGTACATTTTTTATGGCAGTAAATACGAATGGGCTCATTTGAATACAGATTCTGTGGACGAAGAAATTTTGAGTAGAACTGGCTTTAGAAATAAGCAGTTTTTAGACAAGCCATTTAGTGTAAAACAGGTAAGCAACTTTTTTCAAGATGCCTTAAATTACCTAGAAAATACGGGGTACCCTTTTGCGGAAATAAAATTGGCCAACATTGAAATGGATTCAAATGAAATAAGCGCAACTGTAGTGTTAAAAAAGAATCGTTTCTTTTTAATTGATTCTGTTGAAATTCTTGGGGAAGATACAAGGCTCTCTTCTTCCTACATTCAGAATATTATTGGTATTAAGGCCAAACAGCCTTATAACGAAGAAATTGTAAAAAAAATTAGTCAGCGAATTAGCGAAAACCCCTTCATGTCTGAAAGCAAACCCTACGAGGTTATTTTTACAGAAAATGATTGTAAATTAATTTTATTACTTGAACCAAAAAAGTCAAATACATTTGATGGAATTATTGGAGTTCAACCACAAGATAATGAAGGTGTTATTATTACCGGAGATATTAAGTTCAGTATTGGGAACATAGTAGGTCAGGGAGAGCGCCTAAAACTTAGGTGGCAGCGTATCCAAGATGAAACCCAACAAATTGACCTTTCTTTTAAGATCCCGTTCCTTTTTAAAACCCCAATTGGGGTTGGATATGATTTAAACATTTACCGAAGAGATACCACTTTTAATAATGTTCACCATAGATTAACCATTCCATACCGCATTAGCAATGGCACTGAATTTCATGGTTTTATTGATAATTTTACCACCTCGTTAATTTCGGTTACAGATTATGAAAATGCCACTGATATACCTCCATATAATGATGCAGAAAACCAATTATACGGAATTGGTTTTGAGGGACAGTTTGTTCAAAACAAATTGAATCCATATAAAGGCTGGACCCTTAGTCTTAACGGAGGAGCTGGAAAAAACAAGTTAATAAAAAACCCCGCTTTAGAACAGATAAATTATGATTCGGTAATACTGGAGTCTTCCTTATTGCAAGGAGATATTATTTGTAGCTTTTTTCAACCGGTCACAAAACAAACTACCTTGTTATTACGTGGAAATGTGGCAACTAAACAAACAGATAATTTAGTAGATAATCAAGCTTATAGAATTGGCGGTCTATTGAGTTTAAGGGGTTTTGATGAGCAGTCTATTTATGCTTCTTCATATGTAATTGGCACTATTGAATATAGACTGCTTTTTGATAAATTTTCTCGAATTAGTATATTCTATGATTGGTCTTGGTATGAGCTAAATAGTATTTCGAAATTTGTATCTGACACCCCGTATGCATTTGGAGCGGGAATTACATTTGGCACTAAGGCTGGTTTATTTTCTTTAAATTATGCCATTGGGTCACAATTTAACAACCCCATTAATTTCCGTACAGGTAAGATTCATTTTGGGTTTGTGAATGTATTTTAAGACCTAACTTTGCTTAGTAATGGAATTGGAGATAATACAGATAGTAATTGGTATAGTAATAGGTTCGTTAACAACTAGTTTATGGTTTATTTTGAACAGAACAAAAATCGTTACTAGTAATGCTCCAGATGAACTCTTACAAAAAAAACTTACAAATCTCGAAATTGAAAAAGGAACTCTTTCCGGTGAACTGAATCATTTATCCAAGCAATTACAAGAGGTATCCTTAAAAAGAGATGAGCTGATAGTTGATATTCAAGAACTAATTTCTGAAAATGGACAATTGTTATCTGCCAATAAATCCTTATCCAATCAATATAAAGAATCACTCCTGGTTCAAGAATCATTTAAAAAAGAATTTGAATTAATTGCTTCTAGGATTTTACAAAAAAATTCCGAATCCTTTAACCAAACTAGTCAAAGAAATCTTCAGTCAATTTTAGACCCTTTTAGAGAAAAGATAAGTGAACTTGAAAAAGAAATATCCGACAAATACATCAATGAAGCAAAAGACAAAGCCTCGTTAAAAACCGAAATAATAAAGTTGGTTGAGCTCAATACAAAACTTACCCAGGAGGCATCGCATTTAACCAATGCCTTAAAAGGAAATAATAAGCAACAAGGTAATTGGGGAGAGGTGATTTTAGAAAAAGTATTAGAACGTTCTGGCTTAGAAAAAGGAGCCGAATTTATTACCCAACAAAATATTAAAACAGAAGATGGAGCGTCCAGAATACCAGACGCCATTATTTACCTACCCGAAGAAAAACATATTATTATTGATTCTAAAGTTTCATTGGTTGCATATGAAAGAATGGTGAATAGTGAGTCAGAAATAGAAAAGCAAAAAGAACTAAAGCTCCATTTAATCTCATTAAAAAGCCATATTAAAGAGTTAAGTGATAAGAAGTATTTTAACACTAGAGAATTGAACTCTCCGGAATTCACATTACTATTTCTACCTATTGAAGCCTCGTTTAGTGTGGCTTTAAAAGAAGATTCTGAACTATTTCATTATGCATGGGATAGAAATATTATTCTGGTAAGTCCTACCACTTTATTAGCTACATTAAGAACTGTGGCCTCTATTTGGAAACATGAGAAACAAACTAAACACGTGTTGGAAATTGCCAAAGAAGGAGGCGCTCTTCATGATAAATTTGTAGCCTTTGTAGATGATCTTCAAAAGATAGAAAAAGGTATTCATCAAAGTCAAGCAGCTTACTCCACCGCATTTAATAAACTTTCAAGCGGGAAAGGAAATTTAGTGAATAGAACAAACAAACTAAAAATTCTTGGAGCAAAAGCACAGAAGGCATTATCTTCCGATTTAATTGAACAAGCACACATTTCAGATTTAGAACCAAATATTAATGAATAAATCATTTAGTTTTTTAGCCGCCTTAATGCTCTTTTGTTTCTTTGGATTACAAAGTTGTAAAAAAGGTGTTTCTTTAAGTGAGACTGACTTTAAAGAGATGTACTCTAATAATGGAGATATTCATCAACCTAGGTTTAAGGTTTATCATTCTGGTGTTTCTCAAACAGAAATTCACTATATGTTTGAAAACCAATCCTTAAAATATGTATTAGACAATTCTACCTCCCAATACATTGCGCAAGTGCGTATTGGCTGGCAATTGTATAACGATTTTTCCTCCAAAGAAATCATTGACAGTTCTTCATTTATTAAAATTGATACAATTGCTAGCTCCGGTATAGCGCAACTTCAAGGACTTTTCAAATTAGAACTTCCAATGGGTAGTAACTATGTTTTGAAACTTACCACTACCGATTTAAATCTAAACGAAAAGACCACAACATTTGTTAACTTAAATAAAACGGATAACACAAGCCGTCAATTTTTTAAAGTTATTTTGAAAGAAAACAACTCTATGCTTTTTAGAAATTATTTTTATAAAAACGAAGAGTTGGCTATTTTGTATTCTGGCGGAGCGTCTAAAGTGGTTATTGGTAAGAATTATCAAACTACATTCCCAGTCTCTCCCCCCCCTTTTTCTTTAACCACTTCATCGCCATTTGATTTTGATAATTACTATAATTTAGAATTGTCTTTTGAAAATGACTCCATTCACTTTAGTGCAGATCAACCTGGTATCTATCACATTGGCATTAATGAAGACAAGCGGTATTCCGGACTAACTTTATTTCAGTATTCCGATGATTTCCCAGAAGTAAACACAACTCAAGAAATGTTAGACCCATTGCGATTTCTAACATCACGTAAGGAATATGGAAAAATGAAAAAATATCAGGACCCCAAAAAAGCAGTGGATGATTTTTGGTTAAGCACCACTTCAGATCCGAAAAAAGCAAAAAGATTAGTGAAAGGTTTTTACTCCCGGGTAGAGAGTGCAAATTATTATTACACCTCGTTTAAAGAAGGATGGAAAACAGATAGAGGAATTATCTTTATTGTTTTTGGTCCCCCAAGTATAGTGTACCGCTCTTTAACTGGCGAAAGTTGGACCTATGGAGAACAAAGCAACTATAAATCACTTACTTTTAATTTTACAAAAGTCAATAATCCTTTTACTAATAACGATTACGTACTTCAAAGATCTACTGTTTATAAAAACCCTTGGTACCGGGCAATTGATGCATGGAGACAAGGAAAAGTTACCTCTTTAGAATTTTAAATTATGGCAAAAAAATACGACAATATCATTTTTGGATTACATCCAGTAGAAGAAGCCCTTATGGAGCATAAGGACATTGACAAAATCATGGTATCCAGAGATGAGAGAAAACCAGACTATGTCGCAGTTAGAAAGTTAGCCAAACAAAATGACATTTTTGTTCAAGAAGTTCCTAAGGAAAAGTTGAATCGTATTACAATGAAAAATCATCAGGGAATAATTGCTTTTACATCCCCTATTGAATTCCAGTCTATAGAAAATCTACTTCCATTCCTATATGAGCAAGGTAAAGACCCGTTGCTACTCGCGTTAGATGGAGTAACAGACGTTAGAAATTTTGGAGCACTTGCCAGAACCGCAGAATGTGCTGGAGTTGACGGAGTTTTAATTCCGCAAAAAGGTGGAGCCCCAATTAATGGTGACGCCATGAAAACTTCAGCTGGTGCTTTATTAAAAATACCGGTAAGTAAATCAAAAAGTCTAATTAACACCATCAAATTCTTAAAAGATTCAGGCGTTCAGATTGTTTCATGTTCTGAAAAAGGATCGGATACCATTTACGAAGCAGATATGAATGTTCCCACCGTAATAGTAATGGGCGGAGAAGACGTTGGAATATCAGGGGATATTTTAAAAATATCAGATAAAGTGGTTCAAATTCCAATGCAGGGAACCATTAATTCCCTAAATGTATCAGTAGCAGGTGCGGTAATAATGTTTGAAGCTGCTAGACAAAGAAAAAAATAAAGGTTATGAAAAGTTTTTACGTTTCTCTACTTCTAATTTTACCATTTTTTGTGTATTCCCAAACAGGGGTTTATTACAACGAAGAAAATTTAAGAAGCGACAGTATTAATGTATTGAATTACGAAATCCATTTAGACGCTTCTGATTTCTCAAACAGAATGATTGTGGCCAACACGGTAATAAAATTTGTACCTAAAATGGCTAATCTTCAGAACCTTCCAT
Source organism: Salibacteraceae bacterium (assembly GCA_049606935.1). Classification (GTDB taxonomy): domain Bacteria; phylum Bacteroidota; class Bacteroidia; order Flavobacteriales_G; family Salibacteraceae; genus CAJXZP01. Next base: position 18,295 of record JBMYWA010000020.1, on the reverse strand, counting down.
TAGACCTATTTAAATTTCAAATTGACTCCATTACTCTTAATAATCAAAACTTAACCTATTCATATAATGATACTTTATTAAATGTGAATTTAGGCATGGGTTTCAATCCCTCCGACACCTTATCAGTTAATGTTTTTTACCATGGCGTAGGTAAAAAAGACCCTTCAGGCTGGGGAGGAATTTATTTTGGTTCAAACTACGTTTTTAACCTAGGGGTAGGGTTTGAGGATAATCCTCATAATATTGGTAGGTATTGGTTTCCTTGTTTTGATAATTTCAAAGAAAGATCTACTTACAATGTATTCTTAACCACTCCAGACACCCATTATGGAACCAGTATGGGATCATTAGTTTCTACCACACCCCTACCAAATAACAAAACAGAATGGCATTGGAGGGTAAACGAATCCATACCTACCTATTTGGCTATGTTTGCCATTAACACCTATAGTATTGTACACGATTTCTATGCCGGACTAAATAGGAATATTCCAATCGAACTCTACGTTAAGCCATCAGATTCTACCAATTTAAAAGCATCTTTTGCCAATTTAAAAAATTGCATGAATGCTTTTGAGGGATTATATGGCGAATATCAATTTAATAAAATTGGATATACGGTAGTCAACTTTTCATCGGGAGCAATGGAACATGCTAGTAATATTACCTATCCAAATAACACCGTAGATGGAACTCTTAATAGTGAAACACTAATGGCTCATGAACTGGCTCACCAATGGTGGGGAAACTACGCAACTACTCTAACCCCACAAGATATGTGGCTAAATGAAGGCATGGCCAGTTTTAGCGCAAATTATTTTTTAGAACATGTTTATGGTTGGGAAACTGCCAAACCGGAAGTGAAAAGTATTTTATTCAACATTCTTAAAAAAGCCCATATTAATGAAGGAGGGTATCTGGCCATTTCAGGTGTACCACATGAACTTACCTATGGAGATCATGTGTATCGAAAAGGGGCTTTAGTTGCTCAAAACCTTAGAATGCTCCTTGGGGAAGACAATTTTGGAACGGCCGTAACTGGCTTTCTAAACTCCAGAAGTTTTAATAACATGACTAGTCTTCAATTTAGAGATTACCTCTCTACTAAAACAACTGAAGATGTAAACGGTTTTTTTAACGGATGGGTATTTAACGGTGGATTTCCTGATTACAAAATTGATTCTATTGAAGTGACCCCAACCACAGCAAATTATGATGTTAAATTAGTAATTAATCAAAAATTAAATCATGCACCCAATCAATTTACATCCACTCCAATTGAAATCGTAATTTATGATGATAATTTCAACTCCGAAACAAAAACTATTGAGGTTGGGCCTAATGAAAGTTCCGTAGAAATCTCATCGGTGTTAAATCCTTCTTTTATTTCTTTAAATGGCAACAACAAATTGTGCTACGCTACCACAGATGATCAATTTATGATAAAAAGTACAGGGCAAAAGAACTATGATAACGCTATGTGGCGTTTAGATGTAAAATCTATTACAGATTCGGCCTTAGTAAAAATTGAGCATCATTGGAGCGCCCCGGATGCAAGACTTGATTGGAATACGCAACCTTACCTACTTTCAAACTACAGGTTTTGGAAAGTGGATGGCATTTGGGGCCCCGATTTTGAAGCCGAGGCTGATTTCTTATATGACGGTAGAGAAAGTGGAGGATACTTAGATTCTTTATTAGTAAATGTTACAGAAGACAGCCTCGTTTTGCTTTATAGATCATCTGCTTATGTAAATTGGACTGAGTATCCGTATTACACAAAAAATACTTTGGGAAGTTCTACAAATGGATTTGGTAGAATTTTGCTTTCAAAAGTTTTAAAAGGAGAGTATACCCTGGCCAACATTGACCATTCTGTTTTGAGTACTGGCAAATTGAAAAAACAACATCAATCAATCAAAGTGTACCCCAACCCAACACAAGGAAAAGTCACCATTGAATGGGGTAAAAATGAAACTCCTATTTCCGTAGATATTTACACATTAAATGGAAAGTCAGTTTTATCATTTTCAGATGTACCAAACCAAGCGTTATCTTTCAATTCAAAGCGCTTAAAAAGCGGACAGTATGTTGCTAGAATCCGCTTTAAGGAAACCGAAAGCAGTTCTACATTTACAGTATTATAAAAAACAGAACAATAAAAAAGCCGCTTTCAAAATAAAAGCGGCTTTTTTATTTAAATATAATTTGAACTACCTGTTCTCCATAGCAACGTAATCTCTAGACTTTTCGCCAGTATAGATTTGACGTGGACGACCAATTGGTTCATTGTTTTGTCTATTCTCTAACCATTGAGCAATCCATCCAGGTAAACGACCTAAAGCAAACATTACTGTAAACATCTCAGTTGGAATACCAAGTGCTCTATAAATAATACCAGAATAGAAATCAACATTTGGATACAACTTACGTTTTACGAAGTACTCATCTTCCAATGCGTGCTTTTCTAATTTCTTAGCAATTTCTAATACTGGGTCATTTACACCCATAGCATTTAATACGTCTTCTGCTGCTGATTTTAAAATACGAGCTCTAGGATCGAAGTTTTTATATACTCTGTGTCCAAAGCCCATTAATCTAAATGGATCATCTTTATCTTTTGCTTTTGCGATGAATTTTTCAGTATCTCCACCATCCGCTTTAATAGCTTCCAACATTTCAATTACCGCTTGATTTGCACCACCATGTAATGGTCCCCATAATGCGTTAATTCCAGCAGAAATAGAAACGTATAAACTTGCATGAGAAGATCCTACTAGCCTTACTGTAGACGCAGAACAATTTTGTTCATGATCTGCATGTAAAATCAATAATTTGTTTAATGCCTTAGAAACTACAGGGTCAACCTTGTAATCATCTGTAGGTAAAGCAAACATCATATGTAAGAAGTTATCCACGTAATCTAACTTGTTGTTAGGGTACATTAATGGATGCCCTTTCTCATTTTTGTATGACCAAGCCGCCATAGTAGGCAACTTCGCGATAAGACGAATAATACTCATTTTTACTTCATCCATAGATCTATTTGGATCTAAAGACTCTGGGTAAAATGCCGTTAAGCTAGTAACCATTGAAGATAAAACCCCCATTGGATGTGCATTTGAAGGAAATCCTTCAAAAATCTTACGGAAATCTTCATGAATCAAAGTATGGTGCTTAATCTCATCAGCCCAAATTTTAAACTCATCTTCTTTTGGTAAATAACCATAAATCAACAAAAAAGCAACTTCTAAGAAACTAGCTTTTTCAGCCAATTCATCAATATTGTAACCTCGGTAACGTAAAACACCATTTTCTCCATCTAAGTAAGTAATCTTACTAATAGTTGATCCAGTATTTTTATAACCGAAATCAAGAGTTACCAGTCCGGTTTCAGCTCTTAATTTAGCAATATCAATAGCTTTTTCGTTCTCAGTTCCTTCAATTACAGGTAACTCAAAACTTGTTCCTTCATACTTAATCTCTATCTTTTCTGCCATCTCTTTCTGTTGTCTTGTTAATTCGTCAATATTTTGTGCAAAAGTACTCTGTCTAAGCGCTTAAAACAAGCATAATTATCATAGGAATTTTAAATCTTTTCCCATATAATACGCCTGACCACCTAGCTCTTCTTCAATTCTTAATAATTGATTGTATTTTGCTATTCTATCAGTCCTCGAAGCCGAACCTGTTTTAATCTGTCCAGTGTTTAAAGCAACCGCCAAATCAGCAATAGTAGTGTCTTCTGTTTCTCCAGATCTGTGGCTCATTACGGAGGTGTATGAATTACGGTGAGCTAGATCAACTGCAGCAATTGTTTCAGTTAAAGTTCCAATTTGGTTTACTTTAATCAAAATGGAATTTGCAATATCCTTATCAATTCCTTCTTTTAATCTAGTCGTGTTTGTAACAAACAAATCATCACCTACCAATTGAACACGGTCGCCCATTTTTTCGGTCATTAATTTCCAGCCTGCCCAATCATCTTCATCCAATCCGTCTTCAATAGATACAATAGGATATTTCTTTGCCCAGTTATCATAGAAGTCAACCATTTCCGCAGAAGATAGTTTCTCTCCAGTTGATTTATGGAAATGATAAACACCTTCATCTTTCAGATAAAATTCTGAAGAAGCTGCATCCAAAGCCAAATACACATCCTCACCCGGACGGTAACCTGCATTCTCAATTGCCTTAATAATTACCTCCAATGCTTCCTCGTTTGAAGATAGGTTAGGTGCAAATCCACCTTCATCACCTACGTTAGTAGACATTCCTTTAGAGTGTAATACCGCTTTTAAATGATGGAATATTTCTGTTCCCCAACGTAGACCTTCACTAAAGGACTCAGCTCCGGCAGGCATAACCATAAATTCTTGAATATCAATTTTGTTGTCTGCATGAGAGCCTCCATTCAAAATATTCATCATCGGAACAGGAAGGGTATGCGCTCCAACACCACCAATGTATTTATACAAAGGTAAACCAACTGTATCTGCAGCCGCTCGTGCAGCTGCCATAGAAACACCTAAAATGGCATTAGCACCAATATTACCTTTATTATCAGAACCATCAATTTCCAACATCATTTTATCCAGAGCAATCTGATCAAAAATGTAAGAACCCTTCAATTGTTCATTAAGAACAGTATTTACATTGTTAACGGCTTTTAATACACCTTTACCCATGTAAATTCCTTTATCATTATCTCTAAGCTCTACCGCTTCATGAATTCCAGTTGATGCACCTGAAGGAACAATTGCTCGTCCAACAACACCTTGGTTAGTCATTACTTCAACTTCAACAGTTGGGTTACCACGTGAGTCAAGCACCTGGCGTGCATGAATGTTACTAATAATACTCATAATATAGGTTTTACTTGTTATTATTTATTGGATTTCATTCGAGTTACAAACTCATCAAATAAGTATCTTGAATCGTGAGGACCAGCTGATGCTTCCGGATGATATTGTACTGAAAATGCATTTTTATCCGTTCTTTTCATTCCTGCTAAAGTACCATCATTCAAATGTGTATGAGTTACCTCAATGTTACTAGCACTTTTAGCCTGTTCCATGTCCACAACAAAACCATGATTTTGAGAAGTAATTTCTCCTTTGCCGGTTTCATGGTTTTTTACTGGGTGATTTATTCCTCTATGTCCATTAAACATTTTTTTTGTGGTCAACCCACTCGCTAAGGACATCATTTGATGACCTAAACAAATTCCGAAAGTTGGATTATTTTCTTCAATTATTTGATTTACCACCTCTTTAACCTCTGGAAGAGCCGATGGGTCACCAGGGCCATTTGAAAGCATAAATCCATCTGGATTCCATTTTTTCATTTCTTCGTAAGAAGTGTTATATGGAAACACTTTTAAGTAACAACCTCTATCAACTAAGCATCGTAATATGTTGGTCTTAACTCCAAAATCCATAACGGCTACTTTCAATTCGGCATTTTCGTTTCCAAAAAAGAATGGTTCTTTACAAGATACTTTAGAAGCTAATTCTAACCCATCCATTGAAGGAACAGACTTTAATTGTTGTTTTAATTCTTCAACAGACCTACCGTCATTTGAAATAATACAATTCATAGCCCCAGCTTGACGTATATGACGTACTAATGCACGCGTGTCAATATCAGAAATACCCACTAGTTTATTTCTTTCAAAATAGTCTTGTAACGACTCGTTTGCGGCAGTTCTTGAATAAATATCGGAAAACTTATTACAAATAAGTCCCGAAATATTCACTTGATCTGATTCTACTTCGATTTCATTTACTCCGTAATTACCAATATGTGGAGTAGTCATTACCAACATCTGTCCATAATAAGACGGATCGGTAAAAATTTCTTGGTAACCGGTCATCCCAGTATTAAATGCAATTTCACCAGAAGTGGTTCCGGTAAACCCTAATGCTTTACCTTCAAACACTGAACCATCTTCTAATACCAAAGTGGCTTTCGATTTCTCACTGTATTTCATCCCTCAAAATTTTGTCGTGCAAAGGTACATTGATTGCTTTTAAACACGATTCTGTTTATCCTTATTGTTAAAAAAAAATCAAAAAAAAAGGACGGTGAAAACACCATCCTTTTAAATTGTTTATGAAAGAAACATCAATTACTTGTTGTCTTTATCTTCTTTCTTATCTGCCTTTGGAGCTTCTTCAGCTTTCACCTCTTCAGCTACCTCAGTAGTTTTAGGGGCAGCAGCTTTACCACCTCTTCTTCTACGAGTTTTCTTAGCTGGAGCAGCTGTAGTATAAATTTCGTTGAAATCAACCAACTCAATCATACACATTTCAGCAGCATCACCTAAACGGAAACCAGTTTTGATAATTCTTGTGTACCCACCTGGACGATCACCCACTTTAGGAGCAATAACACCAAACAATTCAGTAACAGCATGTTTATTACCAAGGTATCTAAAAGCCATTCTACGAGAATGCATAGAATCTGTTTTAGCCTTTGTAATAATTGGCTCAACAAATGTTTTTAAAGCTTTCGCTTTCGCCACTGTAGTAGTAATACGTTTGTGCTCTACTAAAGAACAAGCCATATTAGTTAACATCGCCTTACGGTGTCCAACTTTACGTCCTAAGTGATTAAATGATTTATTATGTCTCATCTTAATATCTTTAATAAAGAGTTAATCAACTCTCAATTACAAATTTATTCTTTGTCTAATTTGTACTTTAGAACATTCATTCCAAAGGACAGGTTCTTCACCTCTACCAATTCATCAAGTTCAGTCAAAGATTTTTTACCGAAGTTACGGAACTTCAATAAATCATTTCTTTGATACTGTACTAAATCACCAAGAGTATAAACCTCTGCAGCTTTCAAGCAGTTTAATGCTCTAACAGAAAGGTCCATATCCACTAATTTAGTTTTAAGCAGTTGACGCATATGTAATGAGGTCTCATCAAACTCATCATCAGCCGACTTGTCTTCAGTTTCAAGAGAAATTTTCTCGTCACTAAATAACATGAAGTGGTGAATTAGAATTTTTGCAGCTTCACTTAAAGCATCTTTAGGAGTAATTGAACCATCAGTTTCAATATCCATAATTAACTTCTCGTAATCCGTCTTTTGCTCAACTCTGAAATTCTCAATTCCATATTTTACTTTCTTGATAGGAGTAAAAATAGAATCGATCGCAATTTCATTTAACTGATGATTGATTGTAGATTGTTCCTCAGCTGGTAAATAACCTCTACCATTACCAATCGTTAATTCAATTTGCATATTCACAGACTCGTCCATGTTGCAAATAACTAAATCTGGATTTAGTACTTGGAACGAAGATGTAAAGTTACCAATATCACCAGCAGTAATTTGCTTTTGACCTGTAACTCTCACGATTAACTTCTCTGTATCTTGATCTTCAATTTGTCTTTTGAAACGAACTTGTTTCAAATTCAAAATGATCTCAGTAACGTCTTCAATTACCCCACGAATCGCAGTAAATTCATGATCTACTCCATCAAATTTTACTGATGTAATTGCAAACCCTTCCAAAGAGGAAAGTAGAATTCTTCTTAATGCGTTCCCTATGGTAATACCATAACCTGGTTCTAATGGTCTAAATTCAAACGTACCTTTACGGTCGTCAGAATTGATCATTATTACTTTGTCTGGTTTTTGAAAATCTAAAATTGCCATTTATTTCTTCTTTTAATTGTGTATCGATTGCGCGGTTTAAAAGCTTGAAGAAGTGCTATTAAACCCTTTGGCCGATACTCAATGTATTTAATTATTATTTAGAATATAACTCAACGATAAGTGATTCCTTGATATTTTCAGGAATATCTTCTCTTTGGGGTATACTCATGAATTTACCTTCTAAAGCAGATTTATCAAATTCAATCCATGGGTAAGATTTACCATTTGAATTCACCGCGTCAATAATTACGGTTAAAGATTTTGATTTCTCTCTAACTGCAACAACATCACCTGCTTTTAATTGGTAAGAAGGAATGTTTACAATTCCACCATTCACAGTAATGTGACGGTGAGAAACAAACTGACGTGCACCGTCACGAGTGGTTGAAATACCCATTCTGTAAACAGTGTTATCTAATCTTGATTCACATAATTGTAATAAAACCTCACCAGTAATACCTGTCTTAGCAGAAGCTTTTTTAAACAAGTTAGAGAATTGCTTTTCTAAAATACCGTAAGTATACTTAGCCTTTTGTTTTTCAGCTAATTGAATTGCATATTCAGACTGTTTTGGTCTCCTTTTGTTTGGACCGTGTTGTCCAGGAGGAAAGTTACGTCTTTCTAATACCTTATCAGCACCGAAAATTGGTTCTTTGAACTTTCTAGCAATTTTCGATTTTGGTCCTGTGTATCTAGCCATCTTATTCTTTTCTCTAAATTAATTATACCCTTCTTTTCTTAGGGGGACGACATCCGTTATGAGGCATTGGAGTTACATCAATGATTTCAGTAACTTCGATTCCATTATTATGGATAGTACGAATTGCAGATTCTCTACCAGCACCTGGGCCTCTTACGTAAGCTTTTGCCTTACGCATTCCAGCTTCAAATGCTACTTTACAACAATCCTCAGCAGCAACTTGTGCAGCATAAGGAGTATTCTTTTTAGAACCTCTAAATCCTAATTTACCTGCAGACGACCAAGATATAACCTGTCCATTTGCATTGGTGATAGAGATGATAATGTTATTAAAAGACGAGTGAACGTGCACTTGACCCATAGCATCAACTCTAACTTTTCTCTTTTTTGAAGACGATTTAGCCATAGTAAATTACAATTATTTAGTTGCTTTCTTTTTGTTAGCAACAGTTTTTCTTTTTCCTTTTCTTGTACGAGAGTTATTTTTAGTTCGTTGTCCACGTAACGGTAATCCCGCTCTGTGACGAATACCTCTCTGTGAGCCAATGTCCATTAAACGTTTAATGTTCATTTGAACTTCAGAACGTAAATTACCTTCCACTTTAATGTGATCAGTAATATAAGCTCTAATTTTCGTTAGCTCATCGTCATTCCAATCGCTGATCTTTCTATCAGGATCGATTTCTAGTTCAGTCAATAAACGTTTTGCCGTTGAGTGACCAATACCAAAAATATAAGTTAATCCAATTCTACCCTTTTTGTTTACGGGTAAATCATTTCCTGCTATCCTAGCCATACTAGTAAATTTTTATCCCTGTCTTTGTTTAAACTTAGGGTTCTTCTTGTTGATAACATAGAGACGCCCTTTTCTTCTTACAATCTTGCAATCAGAACTTCTCTTTTTAAGTGATGCTCGAACCTTCATGGTCTTTATTTATATCTATAAGTAATTCTTCCTTTTGTTAAATCATAAGGTGACATTTCAACCTTAACCTTGTCTCCTGGCAAAATTTTAATGTAGTGCATTCTCATTTTACCTGAAATGTGAGCCGTAATTACGTGTCCATTTTCTAGCTCTACTCTAAACATTGCGTTAGATAAAGCTTCCTTAATGGTACCGTCTTGCTCTATAGAAGGAGTTTTAGCCATCTTAATAATTTAAATTGTTCCACCGAAAGCACCAGTAGCACGACCTTTTAGCTTACCAGATTCGGTAAGACCATCGTAATGACGCATTAATAAATAACTCTCGATTTGTTGTAACGTATCCAAGATTACACCCACCATAATTAAAAGTGATGTTCCACCAAAGAAATATGAAAAGCTTTGGGCAACACCAGCCTTTATCGCGAAGGCAGGTAATATTGCGATTAGTGCCAAGAAAATAGATCCTGGTAATGTAATTTTAGATAAGATAGTATCTAAAAAGTTTGCGGTATCCTTACCTGGTTTAACACCTGGTACAAAACCACCATTTTTCTTTAAATCATCTGCCATTTGCTGTGGATTCACAGTAATAGCAGTATAAAAGTAAGTGAAAACAATAATCAAAATTGCAAAAGTCACATTGTAATACACCCCACTAATGTCACTGAACATAGCAGCGAAACTTGTAAATGCATCTCCTGTTTCCCCTTCAGCACTAGCAGCAAAACCTGCCAATGTAATAGGTAACATCATTAGAGCCTGAGCGAAAATAATTGGCATTACACCTGCAGCATTAACCTTTAAAGGAATAAACTGACGTGCACCACCCATTTGCTGAACACCCATGATCTTTTTTGCAAATTGAATTGGAACTCTTCTTACCCCTTGTACTAATAAAATAGTAATTAAGATAACGAAAAGTAAAATTGCTAATTCTAATAACACAACAACAAGACCACCACCTAAGTCACCCATTTGAGCTTCCCATTCAGTTAAAAATGCTGTTGGTAGATTAGCAATAATTCCAATCATAATAATCAATGAAATCCCATTACCAATTCCTTTATCAGTAATCTTTTCCCCTAACCACATTACGAATAATGTACCCGCTGATAATATAATAATAGCTGGAAGAGTAAATGAAAAGAAACCAGGATTAACAATGGCATTAGATGGCACTTGAGTAGCTAAATAACCAGGAGCTTGTCCTAATGTAATAGCTACAGTTAACCATCTTGTCCACTGATTAATTTTATTACGACCGCTTTCACCGTCTTTTTGTAATTTTTGAACCGATGGCACAGCTATTCCAAGCAATTGCATAACAATAGATGCCGAAATGTACGGCATGATCCCTAGTGCAAAAACAGAAGCTCTAGAAAAAGCACCACCAGCAAACAAATTCAACAAGGCTGCAAGCCCTGTTGCTTCGTTACTACCTAATACTTCTGTATCTACCCCTGGTAATACAACAAACGAACCTAATCTATAAATAGCAATAAAACCGATGGTTAAAAGGATTCTATTTCTAAGCTCTTCAATTTTGAAGATATTCGCGATTGTTTGAAAAAACTTATTCATCAATTAAACAGTTTTGGCTTCTCCGCCTAATTTTTCAATTGCCGCTACAGCACTTGAAGAAAATTTATTTGCTTCAATTACCACTTTAGCTTTTAGCTCACCACGACCTAGTACTTTTACTAAATCGTTAGTACCAACTAAACCTCGTACTACTAAGTCGTCAATAGTAATAGTTTCAGAATTATTTTCTTCAACTAATGCTTGAATAACGTCTAAGTTAATTGGAGCATACTCCACACGATTAATGTTCTTAAATCCAAATTTAGGAACTCTACGTTGTAAAGGCATTTGACCACCTTCGAAACCAACTTTTTTAGAGTAACCTGAACGAGATTTAGCACCTTTGTGTCCACGAGCAGCAGTTCCACCTTTACCAGAACCTTGACCACGTCCAAGACGTTTGGTGTTATTTCTTACCGACCCTTCTGCCGGAGTTAAATTACTTAAATCCATGATAAAAATATATTTACTTTACTTCTTCCACACTTACTAAGTGCTTCACTTTGTTTATCATTCCTAAGATTTGAGGAGTCCCTTCGTGTTCAACACTTTTGTTCATTCCTTTCAAACCTAATGCAATCATTGTCTTCTTCTGATCGCCTGGTCGTCTAATTACCGACCTTGTCTGTGTAACTTTAATTTTAGCCATTACTTCTAAGATTAACCGTTATATACTTTGTCTAAAGAAATACCTCTTCGTTTTGCAACAGAATTAGCATCATTCAATTTAGCCAATGCATCGATTGTTGCTTTCACAACATTCACCGGGTTTGAAGACCCTTTAGATTTAGCTAATACATCAGTAATACCAACACTCTCTAAAACAGCACGCATTGCACCACCAGCAATTACACCAGTACCATGGGCAGCTGGTTTAATTAAAACTACTGATCCACCATGTTTACCTAATTGAGTGTGAGGAATTGTTCCTTTGTTAATAGGCACTTTAATTAAGTTTTTCTTTGCTGTATCTAATCCTTTAGAAATAGCACCGATAACTTCTTTAGATTTACCTAATCCGTAACCAACAACACCTTTTTCGTCTCCTACTACAACAACAGCAGAAAATCCAAATGTACGACCACCTTTTGTTACTTTAGTAACCCTTCTAATTTTTACAACTGTGTCTTTTAATTCTGACTCTGTCGTTCTAACTTGTTTCATACTTATTTAACTATGATCGTAATTAAAATTTTAATCCTGCTTCTCTAGCTCCTTCAGCTAATGCTTTCACACGTCCGTGGTATAAGAATCCATTACGGTCAAATACTACAGAAGTTACATTTGCGTCCATTGCTTTTTTAGCTAATTCTGCTCCTACTGCTTTTGCAACTTCAATTTTCGAAAGACCATCAGTCTTCACTTTCATTGAGCTTGCAGCTACCAAGGTCTTTCCATTTACGTCCTCAATTAATTGAGCGTAAATTTCTTTGTTACTTCTAAAAATGCTCAATCTTGGCATCTCTGGAGTTCCGAAAATATTTTTTCTAACTCTCTTTTTAATTTTAGCTCTACGCTGTACTCTAGTTATAGCCATGATCTAATATTATTTAGCCGCTGTTTTACCAGCTTTTCTACGAATTTGTTCACCTTGAAAACGGATACCTTTTCCTTTGTATGGCTCAGGTTTACGTAATGATCTCAATTTTGCTGCAATAGCACCAATTAATTGTTTATCATGTGATTCAAAGGTTACGATAGGGGCCTTACCTCTTTCAGAAACAGCAGTACACTTCACTTCTTTTGGTAAAACAAACATAATAGCATGAGAATAACCCAATGCTAATTCCAAGTTTTGTCCTTGAATTGATGCTCTAAATCCAACACCAATTAATTCCATTACTTTTTTATATCCTACGGTTACACCCTCAATCATGTTACTGATTAATGAACGGTATAAACCGTGCTTTGCTTTATGATCTTTAATTTCAGAAGAACGAGCAACAACAACTTTGTCGTCCTCAACTTTCACAGAAATAGCTGGATCAATGGTTTCAGATAGCTCACCCTTTGCTCCTTTAACAGTTACAACGTTATCTGCAATAGAAACGGTAACACCTGAAGGAATATTTATTGGTAAATTTCCAATTCTAGACATCTCTTCTTAGTTTTAATAAATTGAGCAAATGTATTCGCCACCAACGTTAAGTTGTCTAGCTTCTTTATCAGTGATAACACCTTTAGAAGTAGAAATAATAGCAATACCTAAACCATTAAGTACACGTGGTAAATCACTTGCACCAACATATTTTCTTAAACCTGGGCTAGATACTCTAGTCAAGTTTTTAATTGCTCCTTCTTTAGTCTCTCTATCGTACTTAAGGGCAACTTTAATATTGCCTCCAGGAGTTTCTGACTCTAACTTATAGTTAAGGATGTAACCCTTATCAAATAAAATTTTAGTCATGTCTCTTTTTACACCAGAAGAAGGAATATTCACAACACGGTGTCCCGCTTTTTGTGCATTTCTAATTCTAGTCAAATAATCTGCGATTGGATCAGTCATTTCTTCCTAATTAATATCGTTATATTTTTATTATTTACCAGCTTGCTTTCTTCACACCAGGAACTAACCCTGAAGAGGCTAATTCTCTAAATGTTACCCTTGAAATTCCAAAGTGACGCATATATCCTCTTGGACGACCCGTAATTTTACAACGGTTGTGCGCACGTACTGCAGATGAATTTTTTGGTAGTTTTTGTAAACCTTCCCAATCACCTTCTGCTTTTAAGAGAGCTCTTTTTTCAGCGTATTTGCTAATCATAGCAGCACGTTTACGCTCTCTTGCTTTCATTGATTCTTTTGCCATCTCAGTACTTATTTTTTAAATGGAAAACCAAAGTTTTTTAATAATTCAAATCCTTCTTCATCCGTATTTGCGGAGGTCACGAAAGTAATATCCATACCTGTAATATTAGGTATCTTATCGATATCAATTTCAGGAAACATGATTTGTTCTTTAATTCCAACGTTATAGTTACCTCTACCGTCTAATTTAGTCTTGATTCCACGGAAATCACGAGTACGAGGAAGAGAAACTCTAAGGAATCTTTCTAAAAATTCATACATTTTATCATTACGTAAAGTAACTTTTGCCCCTACAGGCATTCCTTTACGTAACTTGAAGTTAGAAACATCCTTTTTTGACATTGTAGCATATGCTTTTTGTCCAGAAATCATAGTCATTTCTTTCACAGCATTATCTACTAATTTTTTATCAGTTGTTGCTTTACCAACACCTTGACTCAAAACAATTTTTTCCAACTTTGGCACCTGCATTACTGAAGAGTAAGAAAACTTCTCTTTTAAAACAGGAACGATCTCATCGTTATATTTTTTTCTAAGATTCGGTGTATAACTCATCACTTAACCTCTGTATTTGATTTAACAGAAAACCTTACCGTTTTTCCGTTAGCATCTGATTTACGAATAGTACGTGAAGGAACTCCTTTACTATCTATAACCATAAGGTTAGAGATATGAATTCCGCCTTCGTTTTCTTCTATCCCTCCTTGTGGACTAGTTGCTGATGGCTTTACATGCTTTTTAGTCATGTTTAATCCTTCAACAGTAGCACGATCACGCTTTGAATTTAAACCCAAAACTTTCCCTGAGTTTCCTTTTTCATTACCAGCAACAACCATTACAGTGTCACCAACTTTTATGTGAAGTTTGTTTCCCATAATTTCTACTATTAAAGCACTTCAGGTGCTAGAGATACAATTTTCATAAACTGCTTGTCACGTAACTCACGAGCTACAGGACCGAAAATACGGGTTCCTCTCATCTCATCAGTCGCATTTAATAACACTACCGCGTTATCATCAAAACGAATATACGTTCCGTCAGCTCTTCTTATTTCTTTCTTTGTTCTAACAACTACCGCTGGAGAAACTGTACCTTTTTTGATACCTCCGTTTGGCATTGCTTGCTTTACAGTAACAACAACTTTATCACCAATAGAAGCATATCTGCGTTTTGTTCCGCCAAGTACACGGATAACTAAAACCTCTTTGGCTCCACTGTTATCTGCTACTTTTAATCTTGATTCGGTTTGTACCATGACTATCTAACTATTAGTATTATTATTTAGCTTTTTCAAGAATTTCAACAAGTCTCCAGTTTTTATTCTTAGAGAGTTTTCTTGTTTCCATAATCTTTACTGTATCGCCAATATTACATTCATTCTTTTCGTCATGAGCCACAAACTTAGATGACTGTTTAACGAATTTCCCATACTTAGGGTGCTTCACTTTTCTTTCGATCATAACAACGATAGATTTCTCCATCTTGTTAGAAGCTACAACCCCAACTCTTTCTTTTCTCAGGTTTCTTTCCATGATCTAAGCTTTATTTTCGTTAATTGCTCTTCTTGTTTGCTCTGCTTTTAAACGAGCTACTGTTCTTCTTGCATCACGAATCTGTAATGGATTCTCTAATGGAGAAACAGTATGAATCATTTTTAGCTTTGTAAGTGCCGCTGACTCAACTTCAATTCTCTCTACAACTTCTGCTGTTGAAAGCTCTTTTATCTCTGATTGCTTCATCTTCCTTCTTATTAAGCTACGTAATCTTTACGCGTAACGAATTTACATTTCATTGGAAGTTTTTGTGCTCCCAATCTTAACGCTTCTTTCGCTGTGTCCATATCTACACCGTCAATTTCGTATAAAATACGACCCGGCTTAATTTTACAAACCCAGTGATCCAAGGCACCTTTACCTTTACCCATACGTACCTCTGCAGGTTTGTTGGTAATAGGAGTGTCTGGAAAAATTCTAATCCAAACTTGACCTTCTCTTTTCATTCGTCTAGTCATCGCGATACGAGCAGCTTCAATTTGTCTTGAAGTAATTCTACCCATTTCCAATGATTTGATACCAAAAGAACCAAAAGAAACTGTGCTCCCTCTTTGAGCCAATCCTTTAATTCTTCCTTTCTGGACTCTTCTACGTCTTACCTTTTTTGGTTGTAACATTTCAATTAATCTTTACAGTCCGTAATTATTTTCTTCTACCTCTAAATTTACCCTTAGGTGCTCTAGGTCCTTTTGATTTTGCTCCAACATTTGGAGATAAATCACGCTTTCCATAAACTTCACCGTTACAGATCCACACTTTAACACCGATACGGCCATAAGTTGTGTGAGCCTCTACTAAAGCGTAGTCAATATTTGCACGGAAAGTATGTAAAGGAGTTCTTCCCTCTTTATAGTTTTCTGAACGTGCCATTTCCGCACCATTCAAACGACCAGAGATTTGAACTTTGATACCTTCAGCTCCCATTCTCATAGTAGATTGGATAGCCATTTTAATTGCTCTTCTGTAAGAAATTCTTCCTTCAATTTGACGAGCAACACTTTCAGCAACTAAACGAGCTTCTAATTCAGGTCTCTTAATTTCAAAAATGTTAATTTGAACTTCACTGTTAGTGATTTTCTTTAACTCTTCTTTCAATTTATCAACCTCAGAACCACCTTTACCAATGATAATACCTGGACGAGCAGTATTAACAGTAACTGTGATTAATTTTAATGTTCTTTCAATGATGATTCTAGAAATACTAGCTTTACGCAATCTTGCATAAAGGTATCTTCTAATTTTATGATCATCGGCTAATTTATCACCGTAATCATTACCACCGTACCATGCTGAGTCCCAGCCACGAATAAAACCTAATCGGTTCGCTATTGGATTTGTTTTTTGTCCCATCTTATTTATCCTCAGTTTTAGCGTCTACTATTAAAGTTACGTGGTTAGATCTCTTACGAATTCTATGTGCACGTCCTTGTGGTGCTGGCTGAATACGTTTAAGCATTCTACCGCCATCAACTTTTACTTCTTTAATGTATAAATTAGCATCCTCCCAACTATTACCGGTTTTCACCTCGTAATTAGCAATCGCAGATCTTAGAAGTTTTTCCATTCTAATAGATGCTTCCTTTTTAGAGAACTGTAATACTGCAGAAGCTTTCTGCACATCCATTCCTCTAACTAGGTCAGCCACCAGTCTCATTTTTCTTGGACTAGTTGGGCAGTTATTCAATTTAGCAACGTAAATAGACTTACGTGCATCTTTAGCTGCCTCAGCTTTGATTTTCTTTCTTGAACCCATGTTGTAAATTTACCTTCTGGTCAATTATCTTTTCTTGTTACCACCATGACCTCTAAAGGTTCTGGTTGGAGAAAATTCTCCTAATTTGTGTCCTACCATATTCTCATTAACGAAAACAGGGATAAACTTTTTGCCATTATGAACGGCTACCGTTAATCCTACAAAATCTGGTGTGATCATTGAAGCTCTTGACCAAGTTTTGATTGTTGATTTCTTCGTTGACTCTTGAGCTTCTGCAACTCTTTTTGCCAACTTATAATGTACAAATGGGGGTTTCTTTAACGACCTACTCATTTCAATTATTTTTTACGTCTTTCGATAATGTACTTACTAGAAGCTTTCTTAGGTGCTCTGGTTTTATAACCTTTAGCTGGAATTCCGTTTCTTGATCTTGGGTGACCTCCAGATTTCTTTCCTTCACCACCACCCATTGGGTGATCAACCGGGTTCATAGCAACACCTCTTACTCTTGGTCTACGACCTGCCCATCTGTTAGCACCCGCTTTACCTTGACGTGTTAACGCGTGATCAGAGTTTGATACAGAACCGATAGTTGCCATACAAGTTAAAAGCACTAATCTCATTTCACCAGAAGGCAATTTGATTACAGCAAATTTTCCGTCTTTTGCAGCTAATTGCGCATAAGAACCAGCACTACGTGCCATTTTTGCTCCTTGACCAGGATTCAACTCAATGTTATGGATAATTGTACCTAATGGAATTTCACTTAAATAAAGTGTATTTCCAACTTCAGGTTGAACACCTTTACCCGAAAGGATAACTTGTCCAACTTCTAAACCTGTAGGTGCAATAATGTATCTTTTTTCACCATCAGCATATACAACTAATGCGATACGAGCAGATCTGTTTGGATCATACTCAATAGTTTTAACCTTTCCTTCAACGCCAAATTTCTCGCGCTTAAAGTCAATGATTCTATAACGTTGTTTGTGCCCACCACCGATATTACGAATAGTCATACGACCAGTAGCATTTCTACCACCAGATCTCTTTTTCGTAGCTAACAAACTTTTCTCTGGAGTACTAGTAGTAACTGTTTCAAACATTGAAACAATTCTAAATCTTTGTCCAGGTGTTGTTGGTTTTAATTTCTTTACCGCCATTTCCTATAAATTAGATATTGCTGTAAAAATCAATTTCATCTCCGTCTTTAAGAGTAACGATAGCCTTTTTAAAATGACCAGTATTACCTTTAACTACGCCAGCTTTGGTGAAACGAGACTTTGCCTTTCCAGCTTGAATCATTGTATTAATCTTCTCAACCGTAACATCATAAG
>JBMYWA010000019.1:0-32385 GCA_049606935.1 Salibacteraceae bacterium | reverse complement strand
AAAAAAAGGGACAACCTTTCGGTGTCCCTTCACAATACTTTTAAGTAAGTATTACAAGTAATGTTTCAGCAAGTTTGAATTTGCTTTCTTACGTAAACTTCTTAATGCCTTTTCTCTAATTTGACGAATTCTCTCACGAGTAAGTCCAAGTTGATTGGCAATTTCTTCTAGGGTCATCGGAGCTTTACCGTTTAATCCAAATGATAAACGAACTACGTCTGCCTCTCTAGCTTTTAAAGAAACCAATACTCTTTCTATATCTCTACATAACGATTCTCTCATTAAACCGCTCATTGGGTTTTCTGATTGTCCGTTACTTAAAACATTCAATAAACTGTTTTCCTCACCATCAATTAATGGCGCATCTACAGATACTTGTTTTTGAGAATAAGTGAATAAATCAGCAACACTATCCGAAGAAGTTTCTAATAACTCAGAAATCTCTTGGTTAGATGGAGCTCTTTCGTGCTCTTGCTCCAATTTTGAAAACGCATGAGCAATTTTTTGAATTGCACTTACTTTGTTCAATGGTAATCTTACCACTCTCGAATTTTCTGCAATGGCTTGCATAATGCTCTGACGAATCCACCAAACGGCATAAGAGATAAATTTGAAACCTTTGGTTTCATCAAATCTCTTTGCGGCAGTGATAAGTCCAATGTTCCCTTCTGCAATTAAATCTTCAAGTGTTAAACCATGACCTTGATACTGTTTTGCTACTGAGATTACGAATCTCAAGTTAGCGTTAACCAATTTGTTTAAAGCAACTTTATCACCTTGTTTAATTCTAACCGCTAACGACACTTCCTCTTCAGGTGTAACCATTCCCTCTTTGGAAACATCACTTAAGTATTTATCAATCGATTTAGAGTCCCTGTTGGTGAGCTGCTTGGTAATTTTTAATTGACGCATATTTTTATCAGGTATGTTTTATGACATGTCTCATTCTGAAACAGAATGTGATAATACAACAAAATTTTTATTCAACAAAATCCATTTGTCTTAAATGGGGCGCAAATGTACTATGTTTTTGTACTCGTGTAAAGCCCTAGAGCAAATTTCTTAAGTGAATACGTGAAATAATCCAATAAGTTATGAAATTGAAAGGCTAAAATAAGTAAGTATTTAGTTGTTGCCATTTTGAATATTGATTTACAAGTAATTAAGTTAGTGTTAAATAAATGAAATTTTATGCCAATAGTAGGTTGCAACCTCTAACATCGGTATGATCGAAACGTCCAAGTACTGAAAATGAGGTATCAGTTAGGGTTTTTCCCAAGTCTTGAGTAGCAATAAACGAGCAAGAATAGAAATTAGAAAGGTCAATTACATTAATGCCTCCGGTTTGGTTTGAGCCAAGTAATGTGAGTGGATCGGTAGCGTCTCTGATAACAATTTTCATCCAAGGCGGTGTTTCAAAAATGCCATTTCCTTTGGAGTATCCTTGCGACAATAATTCCGTCATTCCGTACTCTGAATGTATTTCGCTTACACCAAAACCATTCATTAATACTTGATGAAGTTCTTCTTTTACCATTTCCTTTCTACGCCCCTTCATACCTCCTGTTTCCATAATAATGGTATGGTTTAGGTTGAATTTTTGAATTTCAATCAAATCTAGTAAAGCGTAACTTACTCCAAGTAATATGGTTTTTTTTCCGGTTTCATCCAGATTGGTTAATTTTTCAATTAATTCAGAATAATTATTGAGGTAAAATCCGCTATCTGGATTATGGGAGTCTTTAATAAGCCGGTCCACCATACAAACTAACGATGACTCTCCCTGTTCAAGGTAAGAGGGAAGCAACGCTAAAATGGTATAATTGGTTACATCACCATAGAAATGTTTAAATCCTTCTTGAAACGATTTTACGTAGACCTCTAGCGAGTGAACCAAGTGTTGGCTTCTTTCCATGCCAGTTGTGCCGCTACTTTTAAAAACTATATCAGGACTAAGGTTATTGGAGATTATCTGATGACTTTTAAATAAAGAAATTGGAAGAAATGGAATGTCTTCCAAATTTTTTACGCTTTTGGGATCTACTCCTAACAAATCGACAAATTCACGATAAATTGGTACAGAGTTGTACTGATATAAAAAAGTATTTAAAGCCTGTTTTTCAAACGCTACAGATGTTTGAATATTTAATGCCTCATGACTATACTTTTTCAAAATAAATTCGTTTATAGTGGATATAAATAAACATCATACCTTTGCAGGAATGAATTTCGGGTCAAAAATAATATTATTAGTATTCGTGCTAGGATGCATTTTTACTTCTTGTGAGAAAAAGAGATGCGATGACCCTATTCCTAAAATGACGTTTAAGAATTTTGTTCCCTCCGAAGTTGATACAGGATATTATTTATTGACTTTTGAGTTTTCAGATTGTGATGGCGATTTAGGTTTAGCTGATGGCCAAAGAATTTTAGACGAAAATGGCGAAGAGCAGATTAATAACCTATTCTTAGATTTTTATTATGTGG
The DNA here is from genome assembly GCA_049606935.1 of Salibacteraceae bacterium. Taxonomy (GTDB): domain Bacteria; phylum Bacteroidota; class Bacteroidia; order Flavobacteriales_G; family Salibacteraceae; genus CAJXZP01. The sequence goes on along the minus strand of JBMYWA010000019.1, from coordinate 29,898 downwards.
ATAATAATCAATGGGTAAAGTACGACTTTGATTCTGCTGTAGGTTTAGACTATAGAATGCCTGAATTAAGCAATAGTAATCAAGACCCATCTTTAGAGGGTGAAATTGAACAGAAACTCCATCCCATTTTTAGTTTAGCTGGTTATGATTCAGTAATGTTTAAGTCCAGAATTCTTGACAATGCAGGAAATTACAGTAACTGGGTAGAGACCCCCGGGTACGTAATAGTGTTTTAAATAGGATATTCCACCCAATTTCTTTCTGTTTCAAATAGAGTAACTTTTACTTCAAGTTCTTTGGGTAGCGCTTCAATTAACCATTGATGACATACTATGGCAATATTTTCAGCGGTAGGGATTAGAGTTTTGAATTCTTCTACTTCTAAGTTTAAGTTTTTATGATCGAGTTTAGCAGTAACATGATGGGCAATAATATCTTTCAAAATTTTCATATCAATTACATATCCAGTTTCCGGGTTAACTTCTCCAATTACCGAAACCACTAAGTTATAATTGTGCCCATGAAAATTTGGATTGTTACATAAGCCAAAAACCGATTGATTTTTTTCATCAGTCCAAGACGGATTGAACAAACGATGAGCTGAGTTAAAATGGGCTTTTCTGTTAACTTTTACCTTCATGTTATTTGTTTTTCAGGTGTTTCACTACTTCTACAAGGGCTATTTGTAGCCAAATAGTGTATTGCTCTGGATGGGCCTTTATTTGTTGGTTTAGATTTTCTAAAGATATGTATTTCCAATCGGCTACTTCTTCTGGATTCATAATTGGTTCTCCATCAAACTCACCAAAAAGCACATGGTCAAACTCGTGCTCGGTTAGCCCATTACCAAAAGCCTTTTTATAAGTAAACGAAAAAACTTCCTTTAAAGGAACGTCAAACCCCATTTCTTCTTGTAGCCGCCTATGGCCTGCCTCTAAAGTGGTTTCACCATCTCTTTGATGACTACAACATGTGTTAGCCCATTCACCACCCGAGTGATATTTAGAATGCGCTCTTTGTTGAATTAATAATTCTCCCTTCGCATTAAATACAAATACAGAAAACGCTCGATGAAGCAGCGCTTTTTCATGGGCTTCTAATTTGTTCATTAACCCTATTTTTTGATCGTTCTGATCAACTAAAATTACTTGCTCTTCTGCCACCCTCAATTTTTTTATTATGCAAAAATGGTTTTTTTTAAATACTAAAAGGTCTTGAGTACAATAGTTTTACAATTGCATGTAATTCATGCAAAGCGCAGCTACTAAACCAAGAAAAATTAAATCGCCCAGCCACCATTTTCTGATTTCTAACTGAAAGGACGTAAACAATATGGAAACTGGAATAATTACTAAATGGATTACTCTGTCTGAAAATCCAGACAGAATAATTCCGATGAGCAAATAGTAAAGCATTAAAAATAAAGCTTTTCTAATTTTTATTATTGATTTTGATGTGGCAATAAAGTAGGTGGGAATTTGCAGAAGTATTAATAAAAATAGGGTTGCCAATTCATAGGTGGTTCCCATGCTGCGAATGGAAAAGGAAGTGAAAAATTCTTGAAAGGATTGTGAAAAATTCAAGCCTTCCCAATTAAAAACATAAAGAAGGGAATCATGAAAAAATATGGGAGAAACTACTCCAATTACGGAAGTTAGAATGGAACGCCAAGTGGGGGTATTAATGTAGAAAATGCTAATAATCAAAATGGCAAATACAATAATATTTGGGGGGTACATTATTGTTGCTAAACCTATTAAAAATGATGCATTGAATACATGAGGTAAGGATATTTGACCCTTTGACTGGGTGAGAATCATACCCAAACTAAAAAGTAGCAAAGGCAGAGATAATAGAATTGGAGATAATACTAGATTTTGAGGGTTGAATGAAGTAAAAATGCTAAAGAAGAAAAACAAAAGGTAATGAATACCTTTAAAAAGATTTACGTCTTGCGCTATTTTATTGAAAAGAAATCCAGTAGGGATAATAATAAACAAGGAAAGAATATGAGATAAAACAGGAATGTTTTGACTTAAATATTGGGTGAATTGATAGCTTAATAAAATGTTTTCAGGGATATAATTTTCTGAATAGTACAGAAAGAAAAGTAGAGAACGAGAAATAATGAGTAACAAAAGGATAAAAATCCAAGATAATGGCTGACTTGTTTTAAAAATACGTAGCAACATACTGAATTAATTATAAATTTGTGCTCATTAAATTTTGACAGATGAATTCAAGTGATTTTTGGTACGCGGTAGGAGATGTTTTTACAGAAACTTTCAAAATTCTTCCCATTTTAGGTGATTCCGTAAACTGGTTGTTTATTATTTTAATTGCAGTAGGTTTAACAATCTGGATGTTTATGCAAGCAAAATACAATGCTGTGGAAATGAAAGAAAGTGGTAAATTAAAGTAATTACCACTCTCTTATTGACACCCTTATTTTAAATCAAATCCAATATCGGTTCGATAATTAACTTTATCGAACTTAATTTTTTGTACGTTTTTATATGCGGACTTTAGTGCTTCTGACTGACTGTTAGCCAATCCGGTAACCGCAAATACTCGCCCTCCATTTGTTAATATATTATTCCCATCGGCTTTGGTTCCCGAATGAAAAATTAATGAATCTGTATTTTCTAAACCGGTAACTGCTTTATTTTTTTCATATTCCTCTGGGTACCCACCTGAAACCATAACAACAGTAGCTGCTGTTCTGTCATCAATTTCAAAATCCTTTTCTGCGAGGATTCCATCTGCAACACCTTCAAACAAGTCCATTAAGTCAGATTTAATTCTTGGAATTACCGCTTCTGTCTCCGGATCACCCATCCTCACGTTGTATTCCACAACTTGGGGTTCTCCGTCTTGATTCATCAACCCAATGAAAATAAAACCTTTATAATCAAAACCTTCTTTGTTTAAGCCGTCAACCGTAGGTTTTACCACCTGTTCTTCTACTTTTTTGAGAAAGCCATCATGAGCAAATGGAACTGGTGAAATTGCACCCATACCGCCCGTGTTTAAACCAATATCCCCTTCCTCAATTCGTTTGTAATCTTTGGCTTCTGGTAAAATTTTATATGATTTCCCATCTGTTAATACGAATACAGAAAGTTCAATGCCAGTAAGGAATTCTTCAATAACAACTTTCTTACTAGCTTTTCCAAATTTTGCATTAGCTAACATGGCTTCAAGCTCTAGTTTGGCAATGCTAAGATGCTCTAGTATTAACACTCCTTTACCTGCAGCTAAACCATCTGCCTTCAGTACGTAAGGAGGTTTTAACGATTCTAAAAACTGGTAACCTTCTTCAATGTTGTCTTTTGTAAATGATGCGTACCGAGCAGTAGGGATGTTATGACGCATCATAAATTCTTTAGAGTATTCTTTACTACCTTCTAGTTGAGCACCCATTTTATTGGGCCCAATTACAGATACATGTTGAATACTAGAGTCACTTTCAAAAAAATCACGAATGCCATTTACCAATGGGTCTTCTGGGCCTACCACAACCATGTTAATGTTGTGCAATAATACGGCTTGTTTAATTGCCTCAAAATCGTTTACACTAATGCTCAAATTGGTTCCTACTTCCGATGTTCCAGCGTTACCTGGAGCAATGAATAATTCATCAACCTTGGTGCTTTTAGAAAGCTTCCACGACAAGGCGTGTTCTCTACCTCCAGACCCTACAACTAATACGTTCATAATCCCTCCTTATTTTTTGAATGTTACAAATTAAGAAAAAGAAAGATAGAATTGAACTAGGTTGAAGGGGTTAGTTTTGGGTTTTTTCCAACAAAAAAAGGCGTCTAATTAGACGCCTTTTTATTTGTTCGATATTCGGATTTTACGCTTTTGTGAAATCCCACTCTTCTAAGAATGCTGTGGTAAATTTCCCTTCACGAAATTGTTCATTTTTCATGAGCTTTTGATGAAACGGAATGGTGGTTTTTACCCCTTCAATTATATACTCATCTAAAGCACGTTCCATTTTTTCGATAGCTTCTTCTCTTGTTTGCGCAACCGCAATTAATTTGGAAACCATTGAATCATAAAATGGCGGAATAGTATAACCTGCGTATACGTGGGTATCTAGTCGGATACCATGACCACCTGGAGCATGATAACTAGTTACCTTGCCAGGGCTAGGTCTAAAATTAGCATACGGGTCTTCCGCGTTAATTCTACACTCTATAGCGTGCATTTGAGGGTAGTAATTCTTACCTGAGATTGGTTCTCCAGCGGCTAATTTTATTTGCTCTTTAATTAAATCATGGTGAACCACTTCTTCCGTAATAGTATGCTCTACTTGAATTCTAGTATTCATTTCCATGAAATAGAAATCATGATTTTTATCTACTAAAAACTCTACGGTTCCCACACCTTCATAGCCAATAGATTCTGCTGCTTTAATGGCAGATTTACCCATTTTTTCACGAAGTTTATCGTCAATAAAAGGAGAAGGAGTTTCTTCTACTAATTTTTGATGACGCCTCTGAATAGAACAATCTCTTTCTGATAAATGACAAGCTTTACCAAAACGATCTCCAGCAATTTGAATTTCAATATGGTGAGGCTCTTCAATGAATTTTTCTAAATACATTCCATCATTTCCGAAGTTGATCATTGCTTCCGCTTTAGCAGATTCAAAAGCTTCTTCAATTTCGTCTTCACTCCATACTAATCGCATACCTTTTCCGCCACCACCGGCAGTTGCTTTAAGCATAACTGGGTATTTGGCTTTTTTGGCTTCCTTTTTGGCATCTGCGGCATTTTTCAAGAGGCCTTTGGATCCAGGAATACAAGGCACGCCAGCTTTAATCATGGTAGCTTTGGCATTGGCTTTATCACCCATTCCGTCAATCATATCCGAAGAGGCACCAATAAATTTGATGTTATGTTCTTCGCATATTTTGGAGAATTTTGAGTTTTCTGAAAGAAAACCATAACCCGGATGAATGGCGTCTGCATTTGTAATTTCAGCAGCAGCCATAATGTTAGGAATCTTTAAATAAGATTCTGTACTACTTGCTGGCCCAATACAAACGGCCTCATCTGCAAAACGAACATGTAAGCTTTCGGCATCTGCGCTTGAATAAACAGCTACAGTTTTAATTCCCATCTCTTTACATGTACGAATAACCCGAAGGGCAATTTCGCCCCTATTGGCAACCAAGATTTTTTCAAACATTTGATTCTTTTTCTTGTCCGATTTTCCTAATCCAAACATAGATTTAGATTTAACGGTGAATAATTATGATGGGTCTACCAAAAACAACGGTTGATCATACTCTACAGGAGTAGCATCATCAACAAGTATTTTTACAATTTTACCAGAAACTTCCGATTCAATTTCATTGAATAGTTTCATCGCCTCAATAATACAAGTAACAGATCCTTCTTTAATGGAATCACCTACTTCCATAAATGATGGTTTTCCTGGTCCTGAAGAACGATAGAATGTTCCAATCATTGGAGATTTTACAGTAATGTAATTAGAGTTTTCCTCTTTTGCCGGGGCAGCTTCTTTAGCTGGAGCTGGAGCAGCGGCAGCAACTGGTGCTGGTGCTGGAGCCGGAGCAGTCATAGGCGCAGCAGGCATTTGTTGCATCATTGGCATTTGTGCCTGAATGATTTGAGGTTCTTTTGTGTTTTTGTCCGACTTAATGGTGATTTTAAATTCTTCGGTTTCAAGTTCCACTTCAGAAACACCTTGTTTCGATACGAACTTAATTAACGCTTGGATTTTATCTATATCCATAATCTAAAAATTTAATTTTCAATTTATACAAACGAGAGATAAAAGTAGAAAAATATTGTCTACGAGTGAATTATCCCTGTACTTTAATTTACTGTTTACTATTATTTGGGGTCATAAGCCCATTTAAGGTAGATAGAACCCCAAGTAAATCCTCCGCCAAAAGCTGCAAGAATAAGGTTATCTCCTTTTTTTAATTTTGATTCCCACTCCCATAAACATAAAGGTATGGTCCCTGAGGTTGTGTTTCCGTATTTTTGAATGTTAATCATAACCTTTTCAGGCTCCACTTCCATTCTTCGTCTTGTTGCCTCAATTATTCGCAAATTTGCTTGATGAGGAACCAAATAGGACACATCATCTGGTGTTAAATTGTTTCTATCCATGATTTCCCTAGAAACATCGGCCATTTTTGAAACTGCCCATTTAAAAACTGGTTGTCCTTCTTGGTACACGTAATGTAGTCCGTCAGCTACTGTTTGTTGAGTTGGAGGCATGGCAGATCCACCTGCTTTTTGATGTAAATGTTTCCAGCCTGAGCCATCACTTTGTAAAATGGAGTCTTGAATACCTAATCCATCCGTGTTTGGTTCTAGCATTAGTGCTCCACCACCATCACCAAAAATTACACAGGTGGTACGATCTGTGTAATCAATAATGGAAGACATTTTATCAAAACCACAAACCACTACTTTCTTGTATTGACCCGACTCAATAAATTTTGATGCAGTTGCTAGAGAATACAGAAGTCCAGAACAAGCCGCATTTATGTCGTAACCAAAGGCGTTTTTTATACCTGCCTTATCCATGGTAAGGTTTGCAGCTGCAGGGAAAATCATATCGGCTGTTACGGTAGCAAAAATCAGCAAATCAACTTCTTCTGGTTTTGTGTTAGTTTTTTCTAGAAGCTTTTTTACTGCGGGTGCAGCCATATCGCTTGGGCCTAGATTTTCGCCTTTTAAAATATGACGTTCTTTGATTCCAGTTCTTGAAGTGATCCAATCGTCTGTGGTGTCTACCATTTTTTCCAACTCTTTGTTGGTCAGAACGTAGTCCGGAACGAATCCTTGAACACCAGTAATTGCAGCGGTAATCTTGCTCATTTTTTTACGTATTAAATGCGTTCAATAGCATTGTACGGAACGAAAGTATTTAAAAGACTGTAAGAACAAAACGTTTTTGCCTCAAATTGCGCCATTTCAAATGTTGAAAACTTGATAACATAAGTCTTACAAAGCTTTTGGGGTAGCCATAAACAAAAAAAGACCAACAATGTTGTTGGCCTTAAAATATAATTTGGAATGTAAGGTTTTTAAGCTAAAGTTTCCTTTTCCATTACTACTTTACCCTTATAGTAAAGCTTACCTTCAAACCAGTGTGCACGGTGATACAAATGAGGTTGTCCTGTAGTTGAATCAATAGCAACAGTAGGCATCTCAGCATTGATGTGAGTTCTTCTTTTGTCTCTTCTAGTTTTGGAAATTTTCCTTTTAGGATGTGCCATAATATCTCGTTTTAATCTTTAATTCTTACTTTAATTTTTTTAATGCGTCCCACATATTGGAACCTTCATTCTCTTCTTCAGTTTTGTCTTCTTCGGTGTATAACATATTTATTACATCCTGATTACAATCTTCTTCATCGTGCACTTTCCTTAATGGAAATTGTACCGTAATAAATTCGTAAATAATAGGTGCAATATCAATTTTGTAGGCTTCCGGACCTAAAACTATAAGCTCATCGTTAGCTTCGCTAGTTGCTTCGCTGAATTTAACCATTATTTGGTTATCCGTAACCAAGTCTATTTCCATTGGATCTAAACACCGGTCGCAAGTAGTTTTTAAAACGCCTGTAAGCTCAAAGTTAAGCTCCATCATGTTTTCTTTTTTATCAAGAGTAAACTTAACATGAATGTCGCCACCTGTAACATCTTCAATAACAAACTGTTCAAAGAACAAATCCACAATTTCAAACTCAAACTCATGAACACCCAATTTCAACCCGGAAAACTGTACAACAAATTGCTTCAGGTATCCTTCTAGTTTAGTCATGTATTCAATAAAAGTATCGTTCCAAAAGTGGGCTGCAAATGTACAATCTTTTTTAAAACCTCAAAGTTTTTTGAGTATCAGAATGTTGTTTAGTCAAATGTATTCAAAAACTTAGGGCTTGCTTATGAAATAATATGGAATATTACCGCAGTTATTACGGATTACATGATATTTTTGATAAGTAAAATTACACAATGAATACAATACCCCCATTGAAAATCGGTGATTTAATTTTAATCATTAGTCCGGCAAAAGCCATTCCTAATAAATATGTGGAGTTGGCAATTCAAGAATTTGAAAGCTGGGGATTAAAAGTAGAGGTTGGATTGTATGCCAAAGGAAAGCATTACTATTTTTCTGGTAAAGATTCAGAAAGAGCTGATGATTTGCAATGGGCCTTAAATCATCCTAAGGCTAAAGCTATAGTTACTGCAAGGGGTGGGTATGGGTCAATTAGAATTATTGATAAGGTAGATTATACTATGTTTAAACGAAATCCCAAATGGATTGTTGGATTTAGCGATGTAACTATTTTTCATAATAAACTACACTCAGAGTTTGAGTTACCTAGTATACATGCCGTAGCCCCACTGTATTTTGATAGGTTGAAATCCTCTAATAAAACACTTACAACACTGAAGGCTGCATTATTTGGGGAGGAAATGATTACTAAAATTTCGGCTTATTCGTTTAATAAGCTCGGTGAAGGTGAAGGGTTGTTAGTAGGAGGGAATTTAGCAATAATAGCTAGCCTAATTGGTAGTTCATTAGATATTGAAACGGACGGGAAGATTTTGTTTTTGGAGGAGGTTTCTGAATACGCTTATCGTTTTGATAGAATGCTATGGAGTTTAAAAAAAGCGGGTAAGCTAGATAATCTTGAAGGATTAATTTTTGGAGGGTTAACAGATATCAAGGAGAGCCAGGAAACATTTGGTTGTGATATTGAAGAATTGGTTAACGATGTAGTAAGCGATTATAATTATCCGGTAATGTTTAATTACCCTGCAGGGCACCAGTTAGATAATAGGGCTTTGGTTATGGGGCAGAAGTATGTTTTAAAGGTAGAAAAAAATGGAGCGACTGTAATAAAATCTTAAAATGGCGCAGCATAATGAATTAGGAAAAATAGGAGAAGCTATTGCTTTAAAAGAGCTAGAGCAAAGTGGGTATCAAATATTAGAAACCAATTATCGTTTTGGAAGAGATGAGGTGGATATTATAGCGCAAGTAAAAAATGTTATTGTTTTTATTGAAGTAAAGACTAGAGAAAATAATTATTTTGGAGAGCCCGAAGAAGCTGTTACGCCAGCAAAGCAAAAAAGAATAATAAAAGTAGCTAATTCATATATGATTGATAATGATTTGGAATTGGAGGCAAGGTTTGATATTTTTGGGGTAATAGTAAATCAAAACAAGCAAATAGTTACGCATATTAAAGAAGCTTTTTATCCTTCGTGGTAATGGTAGAAAATAATGTTTTGTAATCAAATTGTAAAGATGCCTTAAATAATAAACTCTATGTGTTCAAAGGGGTACTGTATAATACTAATAAAAGTGTATTATTGCGCGCTCAAATCACACATATAAATTTTTGAATTATGAGTCGGGACGATTTTAATAGTACAGAAAACGACAGACCTTCACAACCAGGAAGGAGAAGAAGAGTAAGAATTAGCCAAGATTTTAATGAGGATGGTGGAGTTGACGGTAACTCATACAACTCCGAAAACTCTAGAGAATACACCAAGATTGATAAAAACGGTTATTCTCATTATCGTAAAGAGGGCTATAAGCCAAGAAGAAAACAATCATTTATTCCGAAACCTCAAGGAATTGAAAGAATTTTTGATGAGGAAAAAGGAGAAAGACTTAACAAGTATCTTTCTAACTCCGGAATTTGTTCTCGTAGAGAGGCCGATAAATTAATTGCAGCAGGAATTGTTACAATTAATGGTAAAGCAGTTACCAAATTGGGTACTCGGGTAATGAAAGGAGATGTTGTAAAGCTTGCAGAGGAAGAATTAACACCTGAAAGAATGGTATACGTGGTGCTGAATAAGCCAAAAGATACCATTACTACCCTGGACGATCCGCAAGGGAGAAGAACGGTAATAGACATTGTTAAAAATGCGTGTAAGGAACGTATCTACCCTGTAGGAAGATTAGATAGATATACAACAGGTGTATTAATACTTACAAATGACGGAGAAATGGCAACTCGCTTAACGCATCCTTCATTTGGAATTACTAAAATTTACAACGTTAAATTAGACAAAGAAGTGTCGCCAGAAGATTTGCAAAAGGTAACCGATGGTATTGAGCTAGCTGATGGAGTAATTAAGGCCGATGCAGCTGAATTTTACAAAGCTGGTGTTCGTGATAGCGTAAGGTTGGAACTTCATTCAGGTAAAAACCGTGTCATTAGAAGAATTTTTGAGTCTATGGGTTACCGAGTGGTTTCTCTAGAAAGAATATCTTTTGCAGGTATTACAAAAAGAAAATTAGGACGAGGAAAATTCAGATTCTTAGATCCATTAGAAGTAGGGGCTTTAAAAATGTTGAAAAGCAACTAGATACTAATCAATCTTTAGTACCGTTATCGCTAAATGCGAATCATAAAAAAACTAATAATTTATACCACCATTATTGGAGCTTCATTGTTTTCAATTTTGGTGGTTTTTGGTTTTATATATAAGGATAGCATAGTTCATTCTGTAAAACAGGAGATAAATAAACATTTAAATGCGCAAATAAAAGTGGGTAAAATGGACCTTTCTTTTGTGTCCAACTTTCCGTACGCCTCTGTAAACTTAAAAAATGTAGTAGGGTTTGAGTCTAAAGCATACACGGCTAACCCAGATACCCTTTTTGTATTGGATAATTTTGATTTGTCGTTTAATGTTATAGATATAATTGACGGCAATTACATTCTAAGTGAAATTGAAGGAACTGGTGGTTTTATTCATTTGGAAATAAATAAAAAGGGCCAAGGGAACTATTTGATATTTGCGTCAAACCCAAATGACTCAACCAAGTTTCATCTTAACCTAAATAAGGTAAAACTAAATAGTGTACTTGTGGGTTTTAATGATCTGCGCGATAGCGACAAGTATAAAATTCACTTTGTAAATACAGTTGCCACCGGAGAATTTACCGAAAAGGAAATTCACACCGCTTTGTATGGTTCTATTTTAGTAAAACAGTTAGAATTACAAAATACAAAATACTTAACTAATGAAAAGGCATTTGTAGATGTTGGCTTTAGTGTGGATGTTGAAAGTAACTCCTTTCAAATAAGCCGAGGATACTTAACATTTCGGGAAAACAATAAGTTCGAAGTAAAGGGTAAGAGTAATTCAAAAATGTTTCACTTTAAGTTTGTTGCCCCAAATCTATTAATAAGCCAAACCAAAACGTTAGTTCCTCAAAAGCATCTAAACATATTGAAAGATTATCAATTAGATGGGGGGTTAAATATGGCGCTTGAGGTAAAACGTAATTCTTCAAATAAACATCTTCAAATATCTGGGCAATTTGATGTACGTGATGGATCTTTAATGTATAAATCAACTGGGCATTCGGTTGAATTGAATTCCATTCAAGGTAGCTTTGATTTGGGGCAATTTGCTTCTGCAAAAAGTACATCAATAGTAATTTCTCAATTTGATTTAAGAACCAAAGAAGCCATAACAACTGGTAGCTTTGATATAAATAATTTGGACCAACCGAAATATAAAATAAAAGCAAAGGGAACAGCTGATTTATTTGAAATCTCCAAATTAGCTGACTTAGGGGATGATTTTGGAATGCAAGGAATTGCCAGTTTTGAATTAATTGCTTCTGGAAAGATTCATAAGAGCGATACAATTTCGGATGAGGATATAAAATCAATAGTAGGAACAGCAAATATCTCCCTGTCAAACTCTCTCTTTAGAATTAAAGGTTTACCCGCAATTGATAGCGTAGCTACCAATATTTTGGTAAACGAAGAGTTTGTGAAATTTTCCAACTTTTCGGCATCCGTAGCCCAATCAAAAACCAAAGGGAGTATGGAGTTAAAAAACTGGTTGAATTATATACTTCGAAAATCGAAAAGATTAGATATGAGGGGAAGTATTGAAACCCAAATGTTTGATTTAGATGATTGGACCGATGAATCTAATACAAATAAGGAGGGCTTTAGTTTACCAGAATATTTGTCTTTTGTTGGTAATGTAAAAATGGGAACCCTAAAAGCTAACAATACCATACTAAGTAATGTACAATCAACAGTTCAATATTTCCCCAGAAAATTAGTGTTGTCAAATACGTATTTTGATGCTTTTAATGGACGTTTTTTTACCAACTCTTCACTATCACAATGGGCAAATGGCTTTGAGATAAAGGGAGATGTAAATACAAAAAACGTGGATCTCCATGAGGTATTAAAGACTTATAAAGATTTTGGAATGACCTCTATTACCCATAAACAAATTCAAGGTGATTTACATAGTAGTTTTGAGTACAATCTAACAACTAATAAGGAGTTTGATATTTTAAATCCCACCATATTATTAGATGGTGATTTTATGTTACTTAATGGTGAAATTATTGAGAACTCTTTATTAACTGGAATCCCTAAAGAAGTTGAAAGCAATAGGGTAATTGCCTTGTTTGTGAATCTTGATTTATTTGAAAAAAGATTACATCATATAAAGTTTGATACCATAAGCAACCATATTACCATTAAAAATCAGGTAATAAATATACCTAGCATGACAATAAAGTCTACGGCATTAAACATGGGGGTTCAGGGAACTCATTCTTTTAACAACCACATAGATTATTACATGAATTTTAACCTAAATAATGTTCTGGGTAAAAAAGAACCCATTACTGATGAGTATGGTTTTATAGAGGATGATGCCCAAGGAAATCGCAATATGTATCTTCATGTATATTCTAAAAATGGGGAGATTGAGGTGGATGTTGATAAATACGGCTCCAAAAAAATATTTAACCTGGGTAACTCAGAAGAAATGAAAACCGCGAAATCTATATTGAAGGAAGAACTTGGGTTATTTAAAAAGGATTCAACCGTGGTAGTTGAGGAGAGTGAAGAAGTATTTGATTACCAAATAGATTTGGGTGAATTTTCTGATACCGTTCCCATTTATGAAGATACCACAAGTATTACAGATACGGTTCAGTCAGATTCTAGCGTATTTGGAAAATTGCTAAAAAAGAAAAAGAAGAAAAAGAAAAAGGAAGATAACTTTGAAGAGTGGGACGTGGAAGATGAAGATTTTTAAAGTCAGATACTAATTCATTTTTTTTTCGTTTAATGTGCAGTATTCAATAGTCAATGAGCAATCTTGTAAACAAGAGTAATTTTTATTCCAGAAAATCTTTATTAAAAAGGGTTTTAGTGGTTGCTGCACTAATTATTATTGGCGTATCATTTTTCTATTCCAGTAGATTAGTTTCTAAGCTTTCAAACGAAGAAAAGAAGAAGGTAGAACTTTGGGCAGGAGCTATTGAAGGTAAGGCTGATCGTTTAATTCGTGCTCAAAACCTGTTTCAAGAATTAAAAGCGGTAGAAAAGGAAAGAATTAAATTATGGGCTAAAGCAACCAAGACACTTTCTTCATCTACAGGTTCAATAAATGCAGGTAACCTAGCTATTGATATTATAGAAGCAAATCAAACCATACCAATTATTCTTACTAATGAGAATGGTGAGATAAGTAGCTATCGAAATGTTGCGGGTGTGGTAAATATATTTGAACTTCCAGAGTCAGAAAAACCAAAAGCAAAGGAAAATAATGCCATTATTTTAGATTCGGTTTTAACTTTAATGAAGGAGACCGGAAACCGCATTGATATTAATTATTTTGATGATGTATATCAATACATGTATTATAAAGACTCCAGAATTTTGGATGATTTGCGAAGCACCTTTAATGAGTTACATGGGAGTTTTGTAAGCGATATTATTTCAATGGCATCCTCTACTCCGGTAATTTATTTGCGAGGGGATTCTGTAGTAGCTAGTAATAAAATCGCTCCCGAAATATTAGAAAGTCCATTGAAGCTAAAAGGAGCCTTAAAAAGTTTGAGTTCAGATAACGAACCCATTATTGTAGACCTAGAAATTGAAGAAATAAATTACATCTATTATGGAGACTCTGATTTATTGAAAAGATTAAAGTATTACTCTATTGTGCAAATTGGAGTGGTTATTCTTTTTGTGCTTATTGGCTATTGGTTGTTTAGCATCTTTAAAAGATCAGAACAAAATAATGTGTGGGTGGGTATGGCCAAAGAAACAGCACATCAATTAGGTACTCCGCTTTCTTCTTTAATGGGTTGGATGGATGTTATGCGCATGAAAAATGTGGATGAGAGCATGATTGTTGAAATGGAGAAAGATGTCGAACGATTAAACATGATTACCGATAGATTCTCCAAGATTGGGGCTAAACCACACCTAGAAGAGAAAAACGTTTATGAATCGCTAGTGGCTTTTGTGGCTTATTTTAGAACTCGAAGCCCTCGGAAAGTTGAAATTGAGCTAAAGGGAATGAATAATGACCATGTGGTATCTCCCATAAACGAACCTTTGTTTCATTGGGTGATTGAAAACCTTTGTAAAAATGGTATTGATGCCATGGAAGGAAAGGGAAAAATTACCATTGACGTACAATGCGAAGCTTCAAAAACTGTGGTAGAAGTAACAGATACCGGAAAAGGAATTCCTTACAACAAAAGAGATGAGGTTTTTCAACCCGGATTTACCTCAAAAGAGCGTGGTTGGGGACTCGGATTATCGCTATCCAAAAGAATTATTAAGCAATACCATAATGGTAAAATTTGGGTAAAACATAGTGAACAGGATAAAGGAACCACCTTTAGAATTGAGCTCAAACAATAACTACAAGGCTACATGGCGGGTGTTTATTTTCACATTCCTTTTTGCAAACAGGCATGTCATTATTGCGATTTTCATTTCGCTACTAACTTTAGAAATGTAAATGATCTAATAGAGGCAATGAAAAAGGAAATATCATTGCAATTACACTATTTGGATAACGAGAAAATTGAAACCATTTATTTTGGAGGAGGCACTCCTTCTGCTATCCCGCCAAAGTATATCTCTGAGTTAATAAGCGAAGTAAGGAATTTTCATAAAATATCTAATACTGCCGAAATAAGTCTAGAAGCTAACCCAGATGACCTAACGCAATTAAATATTGAGTCATGGAAAAACGCTGGAATTAATCGTTTAAGTGTTGGTGTGCAATCATTTTTTGATGAGCATTTGGTTTGGATGAATCGAGCGCATAATCGTGAGCAAGCAATTTCTGGATTAACTTGGGCTAAAGAAGCTGGTATTACTAATATTACAATGGACTTGATTTATGGAGTTCCCGGTATGACTTTAGACCAATGGAAAGAAAATTTAGATGTCTTTTTTGAATTAAATTTACCGCATTTATCCGCCTACGGATTAACGATTGAGTCTGAAACTCACTTAGGTCATTTAGTAAAAACCCATCAAGTTAAAACAGAAGTGGATGAAAACTATAATGCTCAATTTGAGTATTTAATACAAGCCACTCAACAAAAAGGGTTTGACCATTATGAGATTTCTAATTTTGGAAAACCAGGGCTTTATAGTAAGCACAACACCGCATATTGGATGGGTAAAAAGTATTTAGGAATTGGCCCGTCAGCACATTCTTTTAATGGTAAAGAGCGCTCTTGGTCAGTGGCTTCAAATATGAAGTATGTAAATCAAATAAATGCAGGTAAGGTTCCTAGCCAAGTAGAACAACTTACCGTTAATGATCGCTATAATGAATACATATTAACGCGTTTACGTACTAGTTGGGGAATTGACCTAAACCAAATAAAAACACAATTTGGACAAGAATTTCAAAACAATCTTAATTTGAGTATTCAGCCATTTTTGAAACAAGGATTGGTTTTAAAAACCGAAAATTCCTATATACTATCTACCAGTGGAAAGTATATGGCCGATAAAATATCGTCTGATTTATTTAAGATTGATTAAAAAATTATATTTTGCAAGGCTTAAAAAATTGTCTTGCAGATATCTATAAAATATAATAATCAAACCTATCAAATAAACTTGAATGAGTTTTTTGATATTTCTATTCCAATGGGTGGCCCTAAAACAGGTGTTAAAGCGTGGTACTTAGATGATCCAATTATTGAGCCAGTTACTGATGGTGATTTTATAGGAGAAGTGGCACAGGGTAGTTCGGTGAATTTTAGAAATATCACTTTTAATCCTCATGCCCATGTTACGCATACCGAAAGTATGGGGCATATTCACGAAACGATTTTTTCAGTAAATAAAAACTTAAAACAGTATTATTTCTTTACGGAGCTGATTAGTGTTCAGCCAGAAAAAAAAGAAGAGGATTTAGTTATTACAAAGCATCAGGTACAGGTAGCTTTAAAGAGTAGGAAACCTAAAGCTGTTGTGATACGTACCTTACCAAATGGTGTTGAAAAATTAAAAGCAAACTATTCACATACCAATCCAACATATTTGGATAGCGAGGCTGCTGCTTGGTTGAATGAAATTGGCGTTGAACATCTGCTTATTGATACGCCATCTGTTGATAGAGAACAAGATGAGGGAGAGCTAAAGGCGCATAAAGCCTTTTGGGGATACCCAGGCACTCATAGATTACATTGTACAATTAGCGAATTTGTATTTATTAAAAATGAAATAGAAGACGGTACTTATTTCATGAATTTACAAACCGCCCCAATTGAGAATGATGCTACTCCATCAAGACCAATTTTACATAAAATGACATTAACTAATTAATATATTTATTATGGCAACGGAACATAATATTGACTCCATAGACAAGAAAATTCTTGATGTTCTTCAAGAAAATGGTCGTATTACAAATTTGCATTTGTCCAACCTTATTGGATTATCACCTGCTCCAACTTTGGAACGAGTAAGAAAATTGGAGAAAGCAAAAATTCTTAAAAGTTACCATGCAGAGGTAGATGCTTCAAAATTGGGGTACGATTTAAATGTTACCATACAGGTGACTTTGGCTCGCCAAATTGACAATGCCATGCAAAAATTCACCTCCGATATTCAAAAAATTGATGAGGTAATTGAATGTGTTCAAGTAACAGGTGATTTTGACTATTTGTTACGTGTAGTGGTTAAGGATGTTCGTGGTTTGGATGTTTTAATCAATGAAAAGTTGAGTAAAATTGAAGTAATTGGACAATTAAAAACCAATGTAATTTTGTCAACGATTAAGAGTTCTAAAAAAATTCCTTTGAAATAATGAATATCGAAGAATTTCGTGAATACTGTTTAGCAAAACCAGCTACCTCTGAGTCCACTCCGTTTGATCAAAACACTTTGGTTTTTAAGGTGCATGGTAAAATGTTCTCGCTTACCGGAATTCAGGAGTTTGCAAGTATTAATTTGAAATGTGACCCTGAATATGCTATTCAGCTAAGAGAGGAAAATGAAGGTATTCAACCAGGGTATCATATGAATAAAACACATTGGAACACTGTTTTAACCGATGGTTCTGTAACCGATGAATTGCTGTTAGAATTGATTGACCATTCTTACGATTTGGTGGTTCGTGGGCTACGAAAAAAAGTAAGAGAATCTCTTAAGTAGTTTGCAAAGAAAATGAGAAAGCTAGTTTCCTTTTTCTTCCAAGGTTTGCTGTTGGTAGTGCCAATAGTATTAACACTTTACATTGTATATAAAATGTTTGTGGTGGTAGACGAAATTCTACCTTATCATCCATTTCCGGGCTCTGGAGTAATTATAATTCTTGTGGTAATCACGCTTATCGGTATTTTAGGAAATACATTAATAGCCCGTCAACTAAATGATTTGTTTCATGCAGTGCTAAAAAAAGTCCCTTTACTTAGTACCATTTACTCTGCCATTAAAGACTTGTTATCTGCTTTTGTAGGCGAAAAGAGAAAATTCAATAGTCCGGTATTGGTAAAGTTAAGTAGCGAATCTAATATTGAAAAGTTAGGATTTATTACGCAAGATAGCCTTGAAAGTATTGGTATGGGAGACTCAAAGGTGGCTGTTTATTTACCACATTCTTATGCTTTTAGTGGGAATCTTTTTATTGTAGAACGAGAAAATATCACCCCTATTAAGGCGTCTTCCGCAGAGGTGATGAAGTTTATTGTTTCGGGAGGGGTTGCCATCCCAGGAGGTAATAATGATTCTTAAACAAGCAGTTTGGGTTTCGTATAAGTGCTATGTATTGCTGGTGTTTTTCGTCACCCTGGTTCCATTTTACCCAATATTCATTTTTTATTTAGCCAAAGAAGAAAGATGGGAAAAATGCTTTGTTTGGCAACGGAGATGGGGAAAGGTTGTTCGGGTACTAACTGGAATTAGATTGAAAATTCAAGGCCGAGAAAATTTACCCAAGCCGCCTTATGTTATTATTGCCAATCATGCATCCTATATAGATACATTTTTAATGTATGGAGTGATTCCAGATTTCTTTGTTTTTATGGGAATGGCTTCCTTACAAAAATTCCCCATGTTTGGACGATTCTTCTCTTCAGGTCAAAATATTCCTGTAGATAGAGCAAGTCATAAAGATTCTGTAAAAGCCTTCAAAATTGCACAAGAAAAATTAGCTAAAGGATATTCTGTAGCCCTGTTTCCTGAAGGTGGTATTAAATCACAAGTTCCTGAACTTGGTCCATTTAAAAATGGTGCGTTTAAATTGGCAATGGAGGCTAAGGTACCCTTGGTTCCGGTATTAATGTTTAATACTCATATTTTATTAGAATCAAACGACTTATTCAGAACCAGCGGGAAACCAGGAAAGGCTCCGGTGCATATTTTAAAGCCTAGAGAAACTTCGCATTTAAAACAGGAAGATTTAATACCTTTGCGCGAGAATATACGAGAAGTCATGAAAAATGATTTGCAATCGTATTACTTCAAGAAACAAAATAGGAAAAATGAAGATTGACAATAGCATAGTAGATAAAGTAGCTGGACTTTCAAAATTAGAGTTTAAAGGCGAAGAAAAAGAAGCTATCAAAAAAGATATGGAACGTATCCTAAACTTCATGGACTTATTGAATGAAGTAGACACCCAAGGTGTGGAACCCTTGAAATACGTTACCGAAGGAATGATGAATCTTAGAAAAGATGAACCTCATACCGAAATTACAAAAGCACAGGCTTTAGAAAATGCACCATCCAAGGATTCTGATTATTTTAAAGTTCCTAAAGTTTTAAATAAGTAAACCAATTAAAGGTTATTCCATTTAACTTTTCCCTAATTAAATAATGAAATCCAAAAACATATTGGCGCATTTGGCTGTATTTGGAGCCAACCTAATTTACGGTATTAATTATACGGTAGCTAAAGATGTAATGCCAGAATTCCTTACTCCTAACGGATTTATTCTGGTAAGAGTTTTGGGAGCTGTATTGATGTTTTGGGCGTTAAGCATTGGATTACGAATTCATGAAAGTATTGATAAAAAAGATTGGCTAAGGTTAGGTTTAGCAGGGTTGTTTGGGGTAGCAATTAATCAGTTATTTTTCTTCCAAGGACTGTCTTTGACTACTCCTATTAATGCAGCAATAATTATGACTATCAACCCAGTAATGGTGTTGATAATTGCGGCTATTATTCTTCGAAATAAAATTACATTAACCAAAACCTCAGGTATTGCTCTTGGTTTAAGTGGAGCGGTTCTTCTTACTATTTATAAAGAAGGGCAATGGGTAATACCAAATTTCTCGGGAGATACCGCTTTGGGAGATTTATTAGTGTTGGTTAATGCAACTTCATACGCTATTTATCTTGTGGTGGTGAAACCGCTAATGGCAAAGTACAAACCAATTACCGTTGTTAAATGGGTTTTTGCGTTCGGATTGTTGTACGTGTTACCATTTGGTTTACCTGAAGTGATCAATTTTAATTGGTCAGAATTTCCTGGCTATATTTATGGGGAGATTGCCTTTGTAGTAATTGGAACTACATTTTTTGCATACTTGTTTAACATGTATGGACTTAAAAATTTAAGCCCTTCAGTTGTAAGCATATACATTTACTTACAACCATTTTTGGCTACTCTTTTTGCTTTGGCTTGGGGTAGTGATTCTTTAACCCTGTCTCAAATATTGTCGGCTAGTTTGGTTTTTGGAGGGGTTTACCTGGTGAGTAAGAAGTAACTTCTAGAATCTTTAGAATGGCTAAAACCAAATAGCCAATTACTATACAATGGGTTAAGAAACGTATCTTTGCACCTTCAAAAAAAACAGCATATGCTAAAGTCAATGACAGGGTTTGGAAAAGCCTTAGGAAATCGCGGAGAGGTATCATATAACGTAGAGTTGAGGTCACTCAACAGTAAACAAACAGATATTTATGTGCGAATGCCCAATCATTTTAAATCTAAAGAATTAGATATTAGAACGTTACTGACAAAGGCACTTTCAAGAGGTAAAATTGAACTAAGTTTAAATATTCACGGAAGTACAGCTGAGTCTGTTCAAACCATAAATGTAGATTTAGCCAAACATTATCATCAAGAATTGAAAAATTTGGCGGGAATGCTTAGTGAAAAAACAGATGATTTATTACCAATGGTATTAAAAATGCCAGAGGTTTTAGCAAATAAAGCACCTGAATTAGATACAGAGGAGTGGGATTACATTGTTAGTTTAATTGAAGAAGCGATTGAAAGACACTCTGAATTTAGAGAAGTGGAAGGAAAAAGCTTGGAGGATGACTTTAAAGTAAGAATTGATGCAATTACTCGTTTGTTGACTGAAATTGAAAGTTACGAAGATGTTCGTGTAGAATCGGTAAGAGACAGACTAAACAAGGGCATTGAGTCTTTATCTCAAACAGAAAACTTAGATAAAAACCGTCACGAACAAGAAATCATTTACTACATTGAGAAACTAGATATTAACGAAGAAAAAGTGAGACTAACCGCTCACTTAAAGTACTTTGTAGAAACCATGAATGGGGGCGGAACAACAGGTAAAAAATTAGGCTTTATTACCCAAGAAATGGGACGTGAGATTAATACCTTAGGATCAAAAGCGTACCATCAGGATATTCAAAAATTGGTGGTGCAAATGAAAGATGAGTTAGAAAAAATTAAGGAGCAAGTTTTAAACGTATTGTAAAGATGCAAGAAAAGTTGGTCATTATTTCTGCTCCTTCCGGAGCTGGTAAATCAACCATAGTTAATCGTGTTTTGCCAGAAATTTCAAATCTTGAATTTTCAATTTCTGCAACTTCAAGGCCACCTAGAGGCGAAGAAAAAAACGGAGAACATTATCATTTTTTTACACCAGATGAATTTAGGGCAGCTATTGCCAATAAAGAATTTATCGAGTACGAAGAAGTATATCCGGATCAATTTTATGGAACCCTAAAAAGAGAGGTGGAACGATTATGGAATAATGGTAAAGCCGTAATTTTTGATATAGACGTTGTAGGAGGTTTAAATCTAAAAAAAATGTATGGCGACAAAGCAATTTCCATATTTATTGAACCACCATCTTTCAAAGTTTTGGAACAAAGGCTTAGAGGTAGAGGCACAGATACAGAAGAAAAAATTCTAACCCGTTTAGCGAAATCAAAAGAGGAAATGGCTCGAGCAAAGGAGTTTGATCATGTTGTGGTCAATGACCAATTGAACAAGTCGAGTAAAGAAGTTTTCGGTTTAATTTCAAGATTTTTGAATAACTAAAAATGAAGAATAAAAAAATAGGTTTGTTCTTTGGTACCTTTAATCCTATTCACGTAGGACATTTAATTTTGGGTAACTATATGGCCCAATTGCCCCAACTAGATCAGGTTTGGTTTGTGGTAACCCCTAGAAATCCCTTTAAGGCAAAAGACACTTTATTGGCCGATGTGCATAGATTGGCGCTTGCCAAAGAAGCGGTGGATGATAATCCATTATTAGAAGTTTCAAATATTGAATTTGATATGCCCCAGCCCAATTATACGGTAAATACTTTAGCGGTTTTAACAGAAAAATATCCGGAAAAAGAATTTACTTTAATCATGGGAGAGGATAATTTAAGAGGATTCCATAAATGGAAAAATTATGAGGTTATTCTAGAAAACCATGAATTGCTTGTTTACCCTAGAGTGTTTACTGAAAATGAAAAACCAACAGCTTCTCCTAAAATGGAACAGTTATTAAATCACTCTAAAATACAATTGGTTGATGCTCCGTTAATGAAAATTAGCTCTAGTATTATTAGAAAAATGATAGCTGAAGGTATGGATGCGCAATATATATTGCCACCAAAGGTGTACACTTATGTTAATGATATGAATTTTTATAAGTAATGAGAGTAAAGGTTCTAATAATTAGATTTAGTTCTATTGGAGATATTGTACTAACCACACCGGTTATTCGAAATATTAAGCAACAACTTAACGATGGTAATGTAGATGTGCACGTGCTTTCTAAGGAATCATATAAAGGAATTTTTGAAAACAACCCATACATTGATAAGCTTCATTTAATTGAAGAGGATGTAGTTCCAATTATTCCAGAGTTAAAAGAAGAACGATTTGATTACATATTTGACCTACATAAAAACCTAAGAACAGCCAACGTGAAAAAACGACTCGGTATAATGAGTTTTACGTTCAAAAAATATAATTTTCAAAAATGGTTGTTAGTTAATTTTAAGATAAATAAAATGCCAAACATGCATATTGTGGATCGATATATGGAGACCACAAATGCTTTTGGTATTAAAAACGACAATAAGGGACTCGATTACTTTATTCCTCAAAAGGATGAGGTAAGTATTTCTGAATTTCCGGCTGTTTTTTCAAAAGGTTTTGTAGCCTTTGCCATTGGAGGTCAACATGAAGGTAAGATGCTACCTAATCATAAAATAATTGAAATTTGCGATGCCTTAAAGTACCCGGTCGTTTTGCTTGGAGGTAAGGAAGACACTGCAAATGGAACTAAAATTAAAAATGCCTCAACTAACCAGGTATTCAATGCAGCTGGCAAATACAATTTGAATCAAAGTGCTTCTATACTAAATAGTTCTAGTGTGGTAATAACTCATGATACAGGATTAATGCATATTGCTTCTGCCTTAAAGAAAAAAATTATATCTATTTGGGGAGCTACAGTTCCAGAGTTTGGAATGGCTCCATACATGCCAGGCAAAGGATCAAAAATTATTGAACCGCATGGAGTGTCAAGACCCTATTCTAAACTAGGAAATAAGCAATGGTTTAAAGGCCCTTTTACAGGTATGGACAAAATAAATGTAGCCGAAGTAGTAGAAGCAGTGGGCTAGATTGTAATTTAAAATATCACGGTAAACCCTTAGTAAAAAAACACCCTGTCATCTTTTTATTTGTAAGAAAGAAGTAATCAATTTTTTGATTGCCTGAACCTAAAATTCCTTACAATGAAAAGATTCTTTTTAATGGCAATTTTTACAATAATTGCCCCACATTTTTTAAAAGCTCAAGAAGTTTTATCTACTCAGGGTGGAAGCTTCGAAAACGTTTACGGTAAAGTTGATTTTACTGTAGGTGAACTAGTCATTAGTACATTAGGCAATGGGTCTAATGTATTAACTCAAGGCTTTCATCAGCCCAATCTGATTATTTCAAATATAAATGATTTGTCGTCAGGTATTAAAGTATCAGTATATCCTAATCCAGTACTTTATCAATTAACCCTTTCATTTTCAGAGCTGAAATTCGGTTTTGAGATTGAGATGTTGGATATAAACGGACGATTGGTAAAATCAAAACCGGTTAGTGGACTCGAAACACAAGTTGACGTGCAATCTCTTGCGGCTGGCGTGTATATGCTCATGCTTAAAGATGAGGAAGGCAATTATTTAAAATCCTATCAAATACATAAATTAAACTAAACCAATTATTATGAAAACAAAACTACTATTTATACTAGCTTTCTTAGCCATATTTGCTGAGGTTCAAGCACAATCTCCTTATGCTTTCAATTATCAATCCGTAATAAGAGACGCGGATGGAAATATTCTGAAAAACGAAAATGTTGGGTTGCAATTATCCATTTTAAAAGGAAGTATTACAGGAGCGGTAACTTATCAAGAGTCCCACAGCTTAATCTCAAATGATTATGGTCTAATTAACCTTCAAGTTGGAACAGGCAATGTTGGCTTCGGGTTATTTGATACTCTTTCTTGGGGAGAAGGCCCATATTTTATGCAGGTTGGAATCGATTTTTCTGGAGGTACAAATTATCAAACCATGGGAACAACTCAATTGGTAAGTGTTCCTTATGCCCTGCATGCAAGAACGGCTGATAGCATTGTGGGTGGAACGGTTAATTTTACCGAGGTTGATCCTGTTTATGGGGCTTCTGTAGCTGCTAATATTACTAGTTTAGATACCGCCAATTGGAATAACCATACGGTAGACACAGATACACATATTGACTCTATAGGTATTATAAATCATGGTTTTGTGGCAGGACCTCACACGGTGGATACGGATACCCATATAGATTCCGCTGGTATTGCGGGCCATGGGTTTCACGCTGGCGCACATACCGTTGATACCGATACGCACATTGACTCTGCCGGAATTGCAAGCATTGGATTTGTGGCCGGAGCACATACCATAGATACCGATACTCAGTTGGACGAAGCTGCTGTAGATGCATTTGTTGCTAACAACGGATATTTATTAAATGAAGTAGATGGCTCAATTACAAATGAGTTACAAGCACTTTCTATTAGTAACGATACCGTTTTTTTAACAGATGGCGGTTTTGTTAAACTTCCAGTAGCGGTTGTTGGCTTTAACGGACAGTACTCCAACTTAATTGGAGCACCAACAACTGTTAGCTCTTTTACAAATGATGCGGGTTACTTAACTACATTTACCGAAGTTGATGGTTCCATTACCAATGAAATTCAAGATTTACAATTAATCAATAATATTTTAACCATTACAAATAACGGTTCTGCAACTAGCATTGATTTATCTGGATACTTAGATGATACCGATACCCAACTTACCGAAGCGCAAGTAGATGCTTATGTAGCAAATAATGGTTATTTAACCTCTTTTACAGAGGTGGATGGCTCTGTTACAAATGAATTGCAAACTATTTCTAAATCTGGTTCCACAGTTTCTTTAAGTAATAATGGAGGCTCTTTTACCGATAGCGATACCCAACTAGATGAAGCAGCGGTGGATGCATTTGTAGCTAATAATGGCTATTTAACTTCAGAAACAGACGGTTCGGTTACCAATGAAATACAGTCTCTTAGTTTAAGTAACGATACCATTTCTTTAAGCAATGGTGGAGGCGAAGTAAAACTTCCGGCAAGCGCTACTGCTTGGACGGTGGTAGGATCAAATATTAGTAGGGATGGTGGTTCTGTTCTAATAGGTCCAAGTACAACCAGTTGGTCTGTAGATAAATTTCAGGTAAGTACAGAGAACAATACTCACTATTATTGGTCATCGGCAAACTTTAAGACTAGTGGCACCACAGGAGGTGAAAATAGAGGGATTCTTGTTCAATCTATAGGAACAAATTCTGGAACCAATGTAGGTATGCGAGTCTCCGCAAAAAATGCCGCTACTAACTATTCCGTTTTAGCTACCGATGGTGATTTAATGGTGCATGATAGAATAAGAGCAGGTGGTTACACTGCTCCAACTGAGGCTCAAATAAATGCAATTGGTGACTCTATGGCTATTTATGGATACACGGATGCTTCAAGTTCTAATAATTGGCAAAATGTTGGTGTTAAAGGAGTTACAAACACTGCAAATAACCCTGGTAGAGGAGTTTATGGTATAGTTCACGGGGCAAACTACGGAATGGCAGTAAGAGGAGAAGCTGCAACAGATCAAGAAAATCAAGGGCTTTCGGGTTATGCTTTGTCTAAACCTGGAAATACAAATAATCAATATGGAGTATATGGTGAGGCTAGAAAAGATTGGCCTGAATCAAACTCTGGTACAGGTAATCACTATGGAGGTTACTTTATTGCTACAGGAGAAGGTACTTATAACATGGGAGCTTCTGGTTACGCAAATACCCCAGGTACAGGATCAAACAGAGGGCTAGAAGGGAGTGCAAATAGTAGTACTGCATCTCATAATATAGGTACGGCAGGTTTTGCCAGTGGAACTAGTTCTTCTACTAACTATGGTATGTATGGTCAGGCCCAAAACGGAACAGGAATTAATTATGGTATTCAAGGATACTCTGCAGGTTCAGGTACAAATCAAACCGGTATCTATGGTTATTCAGGAGGCGCATCTGGAAATAATTACGGTGTAGACGGTACAACCGAGGGCACAGGAGCCGTGAATGTAGGTACCGGTGGTTTCGCATACGGTGTAAATTCTGGAACAAATAAAAACTATGGATTATTTGGGTATGCGCAAAATGCAGATACCAATTATGGAGTTTATTCAACAGTTACGGGATCGGATAACGTAAACTACGGTATGTACTCAGAGGTAAGTGGTGGTTCCTCAAATAATTACGCTTTATATGCTAAAAACGAAGCAACAAATGGAGGTCATGGAATTTACTCTATTTCTTCAGGTGTTGGATCAAATAGTAATTATGGAATTCGCGGTGTTGCCAATGGTTCTAGTACAGAAAATACAGGTGTTTATGCTTACGCAAGTGGCTCAGCTACCACCGGAATAGGGTTAAATGCTCAAGCATTTAGTTTTGGAACTAATAGCTACGGTTTGTTTGCTTATGCTACGGGTGCTACCACTAACTATGCAGGTTATTTTGCCGGAAATGTAACTATTACCGGAAACTTAAATGTAACGGGTTCTATTTCAAAAGGTAGCGGAACCTTTAAGATAGATCATCCCTTAGATCCAGAAAATAAATACCTTGTACATAGTTTTGTGGAGTCTCCCGAAATGATGAACGTTTACAGTGGTAACATTAACACGGATGCCAATGGTTATGCTACGGTTAATCTGCCTGATTATTTTGAAGCAGCTAATAAAGACTTCAGATATCAACTAACAGTAATAGGTTCTTTTGCGCAAGCAATTATAAAAGAAAAAATTTCAGGTAATAAATTTGTTGTTCAAACAAATAATCCAAATGTGGAGGTAAGTTGGCAAGTAACGGCTGTTAGAGCTGATAAATATGCAGAGGCAAATAGAATTCAACCCGAAGTTGAGAAAACTGAAAAAGGAACCTATTTGCATCCAGAAGTTTATGGGCTTTCATCGGATAAAAGTGAGAATGCAGAAGCTAAGGAGTTAATTCATAACCCGGAGAATGATGCTATACATGCTACTAATGGTAATAGTTCTAAAACAAAAAAGTTTGTGGAAGAAAAAAGAAAATCCAAAAAGATAACTCCTTCACCAATTGAAAAAAAGGAAAATGAATCCGGTTCAAAAAGAGAAATCAAAGAAATCAAAAAGCAGGAAAGCCCTAATGAAGAGGAGCCAAAAGTAATCTATCAAAAAAATAATTAGACTTATTATTTTTTTTAAAAGGCGAGCATTTGCTCGCCTTTTTTTGTTTCTAGGGTTAAACAATTTTTAAATAGGTTATATTCGCCTCGTAACAGACAACTTTAACCAGGTTGTTTCGTCTTAATTTTAATACTGAAAACCACACTTTTTGCACAATTCTAGCACATTAATACAATCACGTTTACGAGTTCTTTGGTTACTGATTAGCCTTTGCTATGTTTTACCTGGTTCCTCTCAATATTGGATGCAAAAGGGCGGGTCTGTTTCTATTGATGAAGCCATTGATGTAGATGTTGATATTTCAGGAAATGCCTATACCGTAGGATATTTCACCGGCTTTGCAGCTTTTGGCCCTACTTTTTTAAACTCTTCTGGTTCATCAGATATTTTTATTTCTAAAACCAATAGCGCAGGAAATTTTGTGTGGGCTAAAAAAGCAGGAGGTTCTGGCTCAGATAGAGCAGAAGCCGTTGTGGTTGATGCAGCCGGAAATATTTATGTTACTGGTTATTTTACAGGATCTGTAGCTTTTGGCTCGCTGAGTCTAACCTCAACAGGCTTGCGAGATGTATTTATTGCAAAATATAATTCATCAGGAACCATTCAATGGTTAAAAAAAGCAGGAGGGTCAAGCGTAGATCTAGGTTTTGGAATTGATGTAAATAATGTTGGAGAAGTGTTTGTAACGGGTTCATTTAAAGGTACGGCAACTTTTGGAGCCTATTCATTGGTGTCGTCAAATACTACGAGCGATGTTTTTATTACCAAACTAGATGCTAACGGGGTGTTTCAATGGGCTAAATCTGGCACAGGAAATTTCCCCAATTTAGGCCGTTCTATTGGAGCTGATAATTATGGAAATGTGTATGTTACTGGTCAGTTTAGTGATACCATAACCTTTGATCAAACCTATAATAATTTAAGCCAAAACATCATTTTTTTGGTTAAATATGATTCGGTAGGAAATCAAGTTTGGTTTAACAGGTTAGATGGCGCGGTTTCTAATGTGGCTAACGACATGGTAGTGGATTCAGTAGGGAATAGTTTTTTAACGGGAGATTATTCTGGAACACTTTTTATTCACGATGCGTACTCCACTGCTTCAACTAGTATTTCCGATTCTTACAATAATTCAATTTTCACCATCGTTTTTGATAGTTCTGGGCATTGGAGTTATACCGGCTCTATGGGCTCGGATAATTTTCTAAGCTCACAAAGTATTGATATTGATGACTCTGGAAATTTTTATATTGGAGGAAATTTTGAATGTAACTTTTCTGAACTTAGCGATACCTATGGTCTGGGGGTATTTCTTTCTGTAGGTTCTAAAGATGTTTTTGTCACCAAATTTTCTAATTCAGGAACAAGACATTACGCGCGTAATGTGGGTGGACCGGAAGAAGATTTGTGCCAAGGAATCGCGGTGAGTAGCTCGGGTAAAATACATGCAGCTGGCAGCTTTGCTAACAAAATGAGTATTCCAGTATCTTCTAATTTTAATGCGACAAATTTATCCTTTTGGGCAGCCAATAATTGTAATATTAATTCTGGCTATTGCGGTTCATCCAATTATGGAGATTTTCGAACTTTACTTTCGCAAGGAAATAAGGATGTATTTATTATAAATGCATTTGACTCCATTCGTGATTCCTATGATTATTTTCAAAGAATTGGAACAAGTTGCGTGAAGAATATTAATCCTATTTGTATAGAAAATTGTTTGGATACCATTTACGCGTGTGAGGATACAACGGTTTCGGTATCTCCCCAAATGTGCGAAGACATTGGGCCAGACCTTACTTTTAATTGGTCAAATGGAGGAAATACGAAAAAATCAACTATTAATACCACTGGATGGTATTTCGTTACGGTTTCAAATCTGGATGGGTGCTTTTCAAAAATAGATTCCATTTATGTAGTTATTAGCCAATTACCAGATATTCCGCACATAACAGATGGTAAAAGTTTTAATGTGGATAGTATTTTAACAGTTCCCATACAATTATGTTCACCCGATACTACAATATTAACCGGAGGTGGGTTTGATACCAACTTTACCTTTTGGTGGGAAGGACCTGGGTTAGGAACCGGAGTTTATGATTCCTCGGTGATTGTTTCTACTCATGGGGTATACACTTTTTATGTAATGAACAGCAACGGTTGTATTGAACAAAATGATGTTTTAGTAAGAGAAAATTTTCCATTACCTGCGTTTCAACTAGAAATGAATGCCAACGATAGCTTGGAGGTTTGTTACCCAGATCCGTTTGTGGTGCAACTGTATGATAGTTTGTCAAATCCAACAGCAAGTCAAGTGTGCCTAACTACAAATGTTTACACGGTTTATTCTTGGTGGAATGTTTCGTCTAATTTGACTTATAACTCTTTTTGTGATACATATAATTACATAGATGTTGACTCATCTGGCTTCTATACGGTGTATGATACTACCACTAGATATAATTATTGCTATGCTGACACGCACTATGCTCAAAAAACAGTTTATGTAACCGTAAACCCAAATCCAATAATTACTCCATAT
>JBMYWA010000018.1:0-34115 GCA_049606935.1 Salibacteraceae bacterium | reverse complement strand
ACAGTTTCTACAAAAAATTGTTCAAAATTTGATATACAGAGGTCTCATTTTTTGATAAAATTCATACTACTTTTACGACATTCCCGTTTCCACCAAGAATAATTAAGAAACGGCATATAATCAATTGAATACAAATTTCGGAAGTACAATTCTGAATGCACATATAGGGATTAACTAATGGGAAAAATAATAGCAATAGCAAATCAAAAGGGAGGAGTTGGTAAAACAACAACTGCAATTAACTTAGGAGCTAGCTTAGGAGCTCTTGATAAAAAAACCCTAATAATTGATGCTGATCCACAAGCAAATACAACTTCTGGACTGGGGTTTGACCCACGAGAAGTAAAAACAAGTATTTACGAGTGTATTGTAAATAATGTGGCCGCTAAGGATATTGTTTTAACTACCGAAAGCCCTAACCTAGATATTATTCCTGCTCATATTGATTTAGTTGGTGCCGAAATAGAACTAATAAATCAAGCTGAACGTGAGCACATGATGAAAAAAGCGGTGGATACCATTCGTGATGCTTATGACTTCATCATTATTGATTGCTCCCCGTCATTGGGTCTTATTACTGTTAATGCACTTACTGCCGCTGATAGTGTTATTGTACCTATACAATGTGAATATTTTGCTTTAGAAGGCCTGGGAAAATTATTGAATACCGTAAAAATTGTTCAAACTAGACTAAACCCCGAATTATCAATTGAAGGGATGTTGTTGACCATGTATGATCAAAGACTACGATTAGCCAATCAGGTAGCAGAAGAATTGAAAACTCATTTTCACCAATTGGTATTTGACACGGTAATTCATAGAAACACTCGTTTGGGTGAAGCTCCAAGTCATGGTGAAAGTATCATAACTCATGATGCAAGTTCTAAAGGTGCAGTGAACTACTTGAATTTAGCAAGAGAGATTTTACAAAAGAATAATTTGACTCAAATTAACCAAGAGGATAAAATAATTGAGGTAAATGGCTAAGAAAAAAGCTTTAGGAAGAGGTCTTAGCGCATTGCTTAGCGATGCGGAAATGGAAGCCCCTAGCAGTTTGGGGGTGCAAAATTCTTCTACTGGAATTTCAGAAATTGAAATTGATCACATTAAACCAAACCCACATCAACCAAGAACAAAGTTTGATGAGGAAGCTTTAGCAGATTTATCCAACTCCATTAAGCAACACGGTTTAGTACAGCCAATAACACTGCGTAAAATAAACCCAAGTGAGTACCAAATTATTTCGGGAGAACGTAGATGGAGAGCTAGTAAAATTGCCGGATTAAATGCAATACCAGCTTACATTCGTCAGGTTGACGATGAGCAAGTACTTGAATTGGCGCTAATTGAAAACATTCAAAGAGAAGATTTAGATGCGATGGAAATTGCTATTTCCTACCAAAGAATGTTGGACGAGCTTCAAATTACTCAAGATGTTTTAGCTCAAAAAGTGAGTAAAAACAGATCTACAGTAACGAATTTTTTACGCTTACTGAACCTTCCTCCTGAAATACAATTAGCCGTAAAAGATGGTGCCATAAGCATGGGCCATGCTCGAGCTTTATTAGCTGCCAAATCAGATGAGTTGCAATTGGGAATCTTCAAACGAATTTTAAGTGCTGGTTTAAACGTGCGACAAGTAGAACAGTTGGTCAAAGCCGATAAAGTAGCTAAAAAAACTACCGACTCACTTAAAAAAGCAGACCTTACTTTTGAACAACAAAGCAACTATTTAGAGCTTCAGCGAATTGTTAGAAATAAAGTAGACATTAAAAAAGACGGTAAAGGCAAAGGGAAAATTACCATTAATTTCAAAAACAATGCTGATTTAACCAGAGTTTTGGAATTATTAATGCCTTAAAAAAACTAAAATGGTTCTTGCCATTTTTTTAGTTCCCCTGTAAACTTGTACATTCGCAGCCATGTTGAAGCACAGACTGTTAATTTTATTTTTTTGCATGTTTTCATGCAGTTTCATCGGGTTCTCTCAAACCGTTACGGGTGATTCCATAAATCAGTTTGAAGGTGAAGTCAAAAAAATGTCTCACGAAGACTTAGCCTCACAACATTCTCCTAAAAAAGCCACATGGCTTTCTGTATTTGTTCCTGGAGCAGGTCAGATTTACAATAAAAAATATTGGAAAGCCCCTATCGTTTGGGCTGGAATTGGTACAGCAATCTATGTAAGTCAGTTGCATAGGGAAAACTATCAATTGTACAAAGAAGAGTATATTTTAGAGGTGGGTTACCCAGCTACACAGAGTCAATTTCATGGGCAAGCCACCGAAGCGAGTTTAAGAGATCTTAAAAACTCCTACAAGCAATGGATGGAAACTTCATACGTAGTTGCCGGGGCCATTTATTTACTTCAAATTCTAGATGCCAACGTAGATGCTCAATTGATGAGTTTTGACGTATCAGATGATTTAAGTTTAAATTTCATACCAGAGGGAATTCCTAATCAGCTGAACCCCACCCCTACTCTTGGGGCCACCTTTGCCTTAAAATTCAAATAAAATGAACATAGCAATTATTGGCTACGGTAAAATGGGCCGAGTTATAGAACGTATAGCCATAGAAAGAGGGCATACAATCACTGCAAAAATAACTTCCAAAGAATCTGATTTCTCATCTGATCTTCTAAAAGGAAGTGATGTGGCTATTGAATTCTCCGTACCCAAAGCGGCTATTTCAAACATGAACAAATGTTTTGAAGCAAACGTACCAGTGGTAGTGGGTACCACGGGTTGGATGGATCAATTAGAAGAAGTTACCGCCAATTGTACGGCAAAAAAAGGAGGTCTATTTTACGCTTCAAATTTTAGCGTTGGGGTGAATATATTCTTTAAAATTAATCAACTACTTGCAAAACTGATGAATCCCCAGTCTTATGAAGTTTCCATGAAAGAAATTCATCATACTCAAAAATTAGATTCTCCAAGTGGTACTGCACTGTCTTTAGCTAATCAAATTATTGATAAAGTAGACCGAAAAAATTCGTGGGTAGAATCCGAAACTGCAAACAATGATCAAATTGCCATTCAAGCAGATCGTATTGCAGACACTCCAGGCACCCACATTATTACTTACGAAAACAGCATTGATAAAATTGAAATCATGCACGAAGCTAAAGGCAGAGAAGGGTTTGCATTAGGCTCTGTATTAGCCGCTGAATTTATGCAAGGTAAAAATGGAGTTTACGGTATGGATGACTTATTAAAATAAGTTATTTCCACCTTTTAAATAGCTTAAAAACCGTTGATAAAGGCTTTAACAATTGTTAAAGTCGAAACAAACGTACTTACGATATTACATTCAAATATTACACTATTTTAGTGGCGATTAAACAATAACATTCATGTCAATTATTATAGCAGCATTACTTCTTCTAGCCATTTTTGTTGGGCTTTTCAAACTCTTCCCTTTAGTAGACGAAAAATATAAAGGGTGGTACGCTTTTGTGCCAATTTACAATCTTTACATTTGGTTGAAAATCATTGAGAAACCTTGGTGGTGGATAATCTTGTTGTTGTTTCCTGGCCCAAACATTTTGTTAATTGCCATAATGGTAGTTAATACAGGTACCGTTTTTGGGTATAGAGAAACTAAAGACGTAGCTCTTGGTGGTTTTCTTCCGTTTGTTTACTTGCCTTATTGGGCATTTACAGGTAACCCAAAATACATTGGTCAAATTGACCGCGTGAAATTTCCTAAAACATCTGCAATGGAATGGCGTGATGCTATTTTGTTCGCTGTAGTTGCAGCCAGCATTATTCGAACCTACACGTTCGAAGCTTTTACCATCCCTACAGGGTCTATGGAGAAGTCTTTGCTTATTGGTGATTATTTATTTGTAGATAAACTAGCTTACGGTCCAAAAGTGCCATTAACTCCTATGGCTTTTCCTTTTGCTCACCATTCGTTACCCATGACCAATAATACTATTCCTTCTTATTTAAAGTGGTTGGAATTACCATTTTACAGAATTCCGGGGTATAGTTCTATTCAACGTAATGATGTAGTGGTATTTAACTTCCCAGAAGGAGATACGGTTGATGTAGAATATCAAGCCAATAAGAGTTTTAACTCTATGGTACGTGAAGATGGTTTTGAGTTGATGTATAAAGATTTTCAAGCTAAGAAACCCATTAAACCACAGGCTTACTATCATGCTATGGCTCGAAAAAGAATCATTGCAAACAGAGATTTAACTATCCGCCCAATTGATAAGCGTGAAAACTACATTAAAAGGTGTGTGGGTATTCCGGGAGATGTGATTACCATAAAAGACGGAATTCTTTACATTGGAGACGAAAAAGCAGAAATGGCGGAACAGATGCAATATGCTTATTACGTACAATTTAGCCAACCTATTGATTTCAATCCTGAAAGTAAATTAGGAATGAAAAATCGTTTACGTTTTAAGAAAGAATACAATGTGAACGTAGCGGATATTGCGCAACTAAATATGGAATCTACGTTATTCAGATTTCCATTAACTAGCAAAATGCGCGATAAATTGAAAACGGATACTCGAATAGTTGAAGTGAAGCGATTTGTAAATGAAAAAGATAGCTTTAGCTTTATTGATGGGTATTTGGCCAATCGTGATTACTCCCCAGAGTTCGTGAATTACTTAAAGGAGAATAACATCTACAGTCTTCGTTTTCCTTATTACCCAAATGTTAGAGAATACAATTGGACAGAAGATAACTTTGGACCATTGGTAATTCCATCCGAAGGTATGACCATTGATTTAACTACCGAAAACCTTCCATTATTTAGTCGCCCAATTTCAGTTTATGAAGGGAATGATTTGCAAGTAAAGGATGGTAAGATTTATATAAATGGCGCAGAAACTACAACTTATACCTTTAAAATGAATTATTACTGGTTAATGGGAGATAACCGCCACAACTCTGCCGATTCTCGTTTTTGGGGCTTTGTTCCTGAAGATCATGTGGTAGGAAAAGCTTCTTTTGTTTGGTTATCTATGGATCCTGAATTACCCACTTTTGATGGTGGTTTACGATACGAAAAAATGTTTAGGCTGGTTAAATAAACCATTCCATGAAGGTTAGTGGCTTTACATTTATACGAAACGGAATAAAATTAGACTATCCTATTGAGGAAGCTATCCGTTCTATTTTACCGCTTTGCGATGAAGTAGTTGTGGCAGTTGGGAATTCAGAAGATGACACGCTTCAGCTAATTCAAAACATTGATCCCAAAGTGCGTATTATTGAAACCGTTTGGGATGACTCTTTACGTGAAGGTGGTGCGGTACTTGCCGTAGAAACCGACAAAGCTTTTAAAGCCATCTCCAAAAACAGCGACTGGGCAATTTACATCCAAGGTGACGAAGTAATGCATGAAGATTATTACGGTAATATTCGAAAGGCCATGCAGCAATACGCCAAAGATGATCAGGTAGATGGACTCTTGTTTAACTACCGTCATTTTTATGGCTCATACGACTACATTGGTGATGCCATACAGTGGTATCCCAAAGAAATTAGAATAGTAAAAAACCGATCAGATATTTACTCGTTTGGAGACGCCCAGGGTTTTAAGAAAGGAACGGGTGAAAAACTAAATGTAGCCCAAATTGAAGCTTACATTCATCACTACGGCTGGGTAAAAAGTCCGGCAGCCATGCAAAGAAAACAAGAAACCTTTCACAAACTTTGGCATGACGATAACTGGGTAGAAAAAAATGTAGCTAAGGCCGAAGAGTTTGATTATTCTGAGGTAAAAGCACTTTGGAAATTTGAAGGTAACCACCCTTCGGTAATGCAAAAACGTATTGCAGAAAAAGGCTGGAGTTTTGACCACGATATATCTAGAAACACTTTTTCATTCAAAGAAAAGTTCAAAAAATGGGCTCAGAAAATCACCAATAAACCTTTAGGTGAATATCAAAATTATGTGGTGGTGAAATAGGCTAATTGCCAATTGGGCGTTACCCCGTAACCACTTTCGTTATTACGCGGTCAGGCTTTCCCTTGCAAGTCCTCGCTAACGCTGTGGGCTTTCCAGTACTATCCTTAACGCATTTTAAAAGCGAGATTTAACACCGTACTTCCGTTTCAATTCTCTTAGAATCTCATCCAACCCATTACTTTTAATAACTAAAGCAGTTGATAATAACATCCCTGCTTTTCCTTTGGGCATCCCTTGTCGGTCTAGCCATTCTAAGTAATGTACCGGAACATCACAAATCAAGGAATCCTTATACTTTCCAAAATACACTTTAGTAGTTACCAATTCCTTCAAAATAGAAGGGTCAAACATTGGAACGGGAGTTGCCATTTATGCCACTACATTAATGGTTTCGTCAAAAATTGAGACCACTTGTCCAGCTCTCATTTTTTTACGTTTGGCTGTTTCTACCTCACCGTCCACTGATACTTCGCCATCTGTAATAAACATGTTAGCCTGCCCCCCACTTTCGGCAATGTTTACCATTTTTAATAGTGCATTTAGCGGAATAAATTCGTTACCGTTGAGCTTAAACTCCATAGATTTTGATTTGTGGCAAAAGTAGCCTTAATTGATTTCAATTGTGAATGAAGCTTCATATTTATCGCCTGCAGGCAATGAAATTATTCCATCCTTATCTTTCAAATCTCCTGTAGCGTTTTCATGATCTGTTACGCCTAACCAAGGTTCAATACAAACAAATGGAGCTTTGGGTTTAGCCCAAATACCCAAGTCTTTAAAATCTGAATAAGACACCTTCACGCTATGGTTGTGGTTTTGGCTTTTTAACTCAGCGGTTTTAGAGGATATATCTCTAAAAATTAACGCGTCATTATCAAAAAGAGTATCTGTAAGTTGAACTTTGTTGGTACCCGAAATCACCTCAAACTGCTCATCCGTAAGTAAACCATTTTCAGATAGTACAGTAGTTTCTAGCGTCTGTTCCTGATCAAATTCAATAAAATAATCTTCATATTGTTCATCTGGCAACAACGGACAATTAAAAGCCGGATGCCCTCCCAAAGAAAAAAGCATTTCAGTCTCTCCGGTATTCTCAATTTCATGAGAAACAATCAATTTATTGTCTTCCAGTAAAAAGGAAACAAAAAACTTAAAATCAAAAGGATACGATTTCTTTAAAACGTTTGTTGAAGCTAGTGAGAATCGTATTTCCGTTTCCGAAATTTGGCGCACTTCTAGTTCTTCATTATGACGAATAAACCCATGTTTGGGTACAGAATACTCTTTTCCTTTATGCGTATAAACTCCGTTTTTCAACGCTCCAATTATTGGAAACAAAACTGGGGCCGTACTCCCCCAATATTGGCTATCTCCTTGCCAAATGTATTCTAGATCTGTATGCTTATTTTTAAAACTACACAGCTCTGCGCCTATCCCGTTTACTTCAATCAAGAAGTTTTCGTTTTGAATTTTATATTTCATATTACTGCTCCATTTTTCCTCCATTAATTAATACAGTCTATTATCAAACTGAAGGATTTGATGTTCTACCACTTTTATTTTTTGCGCATCTGGGTGAAACGGATTTATTAAAAAATTATACTCCTGAGGAATAATACTACTTGGTACTCTGAGCACCGCTCCTACCATAGATTGTACAAATGAATCTCCGATCTGCTGCGAAATTTCTCCTGGTGGTTTATTATTCCACCCATGGGGTAAGTCACCAACCTCAAGCGTAAATATTTCCATTTCATCCGGAATTTCTATTTCTACAAAATATCTATCGGTAGGTAGGTCATTATTAAAATCTAAATGAGCCGATACTTCTAACAAGGCCAAAGATCTAGTCGCAGCCGAATAAACCAAAAAGGTGTTTCGAGAATTCCAACGAAAACCATCGGTTAAAGAAGGTCCAATTCCTTTTAAAGTGGAGGCTAAATACTTTTGTCGTTCAATGCGGTAAACTTTCATTAAGCCATGTTTCCGTATTCTAACCTATAGAGGGCATTTTTAACCTCTTCAATACCGGTAAGAGAATCAAATAAGCTTTCGGGAGTAACCCCCCCCAAAGAAGGATTTGGCTTTATTAACCAACGCTGAAACTTTTGCGATTCATTATTAAACACTTCGGTACCCAATTGCAAAACCTCCGATAAAACCAAGATTAGCTCACTGTCTCGGCCATCCATGAGTACTTGCTCTCTTTTCTTTTTGTTGTAAGTAGTTTGAGCCAGACCCAAAAAGCTTAAAACCCTTTTTATAGGAAGAGCTGATTTTTTACTAATAGCATCAATGGTTTCAAAAGGAAGCCCTTCTCGTATTAGTTTGAGCCTATCCATAGGAGAATTCCATACAATGCTAGGTTCACCAACTTTGTCAATACTCCAAGAAGTATCATCTGAATAAGACTTTACCTCGTTTTGCCTTAATTTATCAAAGGAATTTTCTTTTATTTTAAACGGCTTTAAACTCATTGCAGCATATTTACTTCAAATATATAGCAATATGACTACTTATAAAAACCTAATAATACTTTTTCTTCAACCAAAAGGCCACTCTTACCAATAAAATCAGGGCAGGAACCTCCACCAATGGGCCAATGACCCCGGCAAATGCCTCACCTGAATTTAAACCGAACACGGCAATAGCCACCGCAATGGCTAATTCAAAATTATTTCCGGTAGCCGTAAAAGAGATGGAAGCATTTTTATGGTAATCTGCGCCCATCATTCTACTGGCAAAAAAGCTGAGTAAAAACATCACAACGAAATAGATTAATAAAGGAATAGCCACACGTACCACATCCATTGGAATTTGAACAATCAGCTCACCTTTTAGTGAGAACATCAATACAATGGTGGCTAATAACGCAATTAAAGTAATAGGAGATATTTTTGGAATGAAAACGGTTTTGTACCATTCTTCCCCTTTCATTTTTACCAAAATGGTTCTACTCAAAATCCCCATTAAAAATGGTATTCCTAAATAAATAGCTACGCTTTCTGCAATAGTGGCAATTGAAATATCTACAATGGCACCCTCAAACCCAAAATAAGGAGGTAAAATGGTGATGAAAATCCATGCGTAGAAACTATATCCTACCACTTGAAAAATACTATTTAAAGCCACCAAAGCAGCACCGTATTCTGTACTTCCCTCAGCCAAATCATTCCATACCAAAACCATGGCTATGCAACGCGCCAATCCAATTAAAATAACGCCCACCATGTAATGCGGGTAATCATGTAAGAATACGATGGCCAAAATGAACATTAATATGGGTCCCACCACCCAGTTCATTAATAAAGACACCGATAACAGTTTTGTATCCTTAAGTACTTTGGGTAATAACTTATAATCCACTTTAGCAAGTGGCGGATACATCATTAATATTAACCCTATGGCTAACGGAATATTGGTTGTACCGCTGCTCATATTATTAATTCCTTCGGCAACATCAGGTATAAAATAACCCAAGGCCACTCCTAGCCCCATAGCCAAGAAAATCCATAGGGTTAAATTAGAATCTAAGAAGCTTAATTTTTTTGGTGTACTCATTATTGAATTTTTGAAAAAACATAAAACATTTCAGAAGCAATTTGATACGATCTTTCATCATACTTTTCTGACTCTTGCGGGGTATCATCAAAAGCTTTTGGATCCACATATTGCACGCTAATGCGCTGTTCCGTACCCGGAATAAAGGGACAGTTTTCATCGGCATGATCACAAGTCATTACGGCTGCAAAATTTTCTACTTGATTCTCCTCATCATCAAATAATTTGGAAAACATGATTAGTTTATCCTTTTGCAAAGCGTAATCCACTTCATATTTAGGGTTACCTTCTCCTTTAGATGAAACCCCAAATCCCATTCTTTTAATAGAATTTACCGTACGCTCATTAAATGCAGTGACTTCCACCCCTCCAGATAAAGAGGTAATTTCTACTTTAAATGCATGCGCGGCAACCGCTGCCCACAATTGCGAAAACTGGCTTCTTCGAGAATTATGGGTGCAAATAAAATTTAATCGGATGGGCGCTTTATCATCGCGTTTTGATTGGATATAATTTATCAATGGTTGCAACACTTGTCTTCGCTCTTCCGAAATAGGTAGTTGCAGAATTTGGTCTATAGTAGATTCTAATTTCATCTTAATCCATTAAAAAAAGGGAATCATACCAACGAACAATTCCCTTCATACTTAATTTGTTTAACAGCATCCGCCTCCAGGAACACAAGCAGTAACAGGCTCTCCACCTATCTTTGGCAATTCAACTGATACTTGTGATTCTGGAATACCACATTTATCTTTTGCTAAACAGTCAGTAGCTGTATTTGTCAACAAGAATTTTTTCCCGTCAAACTCCAATCCGTATTTACCAATAGTATATTCTTGATATTCTACTTCAATCTCGGCATCTTCCATTCCTAATACACGCTCTGACAATTGAATAATGTCTAACAATTTACCTGGCTTTAATCGGTGGTCAGTATCCTTTTCATCTTCCCATAACTGGAAATTTACCCTATTCTCGGTCCGTATTGTTCCTCCGCAATCAATAAAGTTTTTGGTAATCATTCCTACCTCCGTAATATGAAAATTTACGGGTACAAAACTCTCATCTGGTAATTGAAACGCTAATGTTTCTAATCCTTCTAAAACCTTTTTTACTTCTGATAATTTCATAACTCTGATTTTATTTTTCTACACTCTTTATTTAACAACAGGTATTAGGTTCATTGAATTGATCAAACAAACCATTAAATAATCCTTTAACCTCTTCCCAACGAATGGGGTTAATGCAATAGCTCACCGACACCCCTTCAATGGTACCTTGAATGATGCCAATATTTTTTAATTCTTTTAAATGTTGACTTATGGTGGCCTGCGCTAAACCTAATTCTTGCACTAAATCACCATTAATACAAGCATTTGATTTTAGCAAGTAGTCAATAATGGCTATTCGAGCAGGATGCGCTAACGCTTTCGCAATCTTTGAAATTTCGTTTTGCTCCTCGGTAAATAAATCTGTTCGCGTAACTCCCATTTTATTTAATTGTTTCATTGCAATATTACGATGAAAGGTTGGGGGAAATTTCATAAATCCTGATTTTTTTTTCAAA
This sequence comes from Salibacteraceae bacterium, assembly GCA_049606935.1. Classification (GTDB taxonomy): domain Bacteria; phylum Bacteroidota; class Bacteroidia; order Flavobacteriales_G; family Salibacteraceae; genus CAJXZP01. Next base: position 23,041 of record JBMYWA010000018.1, on the reverse strand, counting down.
AAAAATAGCGAAACAATAATTTGTTTCGCTATCCTCATTAGTATTAATAACCCCTACAGACTATCTTCTAAATCCGTAATAATTTTTTGGATGGCTAGTTTATCTTCTCTATCAACCAAAGCCCCATCCTTAAACTTATCAAAGAATGAACCTATAGAATGACTTCCAATTATGGTAGCTCCTTGATGAGGCATAACCACCAGCATTTGTCCTAACGCTGTTGCGCCACCTCTACCTCCGGGTGAAGCACTGGTGAATACCACAGGTTTTCCATTAAAGACCTTACGGCCCATTCGTGATAACCAATCAATAGTATTCTTTAAAACTGCTGGCATATAACCATTATGCTCGGGTGTGGAAACAATAAACCCATCGGCACTACTCATTTTTTCAAACAAGACTTTCATAGATTCTGGAGCTCCTATTTCAGCTTCTAAATCCGTACTAAAAATAGGGGCCTCAAAATCTCTTAAATCCAACACCTCAACTTCAGCATCTTTTACTATAGAAGCCATATACTTAACGAGTTGCTGATTTATACTGGTGGAGCTATTGCTACCTGAAAATGCGATGATCTTTTTCATAACTATCTTAAATGAAGATTTCTAAAATTAATGAAGTAGATGTAAATTAATAGAATAAAAAAAGGCGACTAGAATAGTCGCCTTTCCTAGTTATCCAACTAACTAAAAGACCTTACTTGTTTACAGTAACGTCAATAGTAAATCCTATATCGTTTGAGATAAGGTAATCTGCAGGAACTCCTTCTGTTCCTTCTACGTTATATGTTAATCCCCAATCTGTTCTGTTGACCACAAAATCTTCAGATTTTACAGAAACCGAAGCATCTGATACGTTGACATTTGCATTAAATGAAATGCTTTTTGTTTCTCCTAAGATGGTTAGATTTCCAGTAATTTTAGAATTGTAATCTCCCGTAGCTGCTTCCACTGAAGTCATTTCAAAAGTTGAAGTTGGGTATGTTGCCACTTTAAAGAAATCATCGCTTTTTAAGTGTCCTGATAATTTATCAATAGACTCTTGATCTTCAAAATTTTCAACGGTAAAATTATTCATATCCATTACCACTTTAGCATTGGAAACCGTTCCATCAGTTGCAGAAATTTCTGCAGATTTTAACATCATTTTTCCGAAACGTGGTTGAACTCCACCTAAGTGAGCCGCTCTCCAATAAACATGACTACCCTCTGCAACATTTGCGTAAGATTGAGTAGTTTCTGTTTTTGTAACCTCTACAGCTACAGCTTCTTTTGCTTCTGTTTGACTTCCGTTATCAGAACATGCTACTAAAACAGCTGATAACATTAATGCGGAAATAATTACTTTTTTCATTTGTATTGACTTTTGTTGTTTGTTCAATTATTGTATATACAATAGTACAATTGTTTTTTAATATACCATGTAGTTTTAAAAAAAAATATGTTAAAAAAATTAAAGGTTTAAGAATACCGAGATTAATGATCATTTAAATAAAAGTGGAAAGTATTTACCACTTTAAAAATAGCTTAAAATCTTCAGCATTAAAAAAAAGAAACTCCAAAATATAGAGCTGTACTCACCAAGATACTAGATATGGTTACTCCAACGGTAACGGCAATTAATGCCACGTTTCTATTCATTTTTAATATGTAGGCTGCAATTGTTCCGAGGTAAGCTCCGGTAATTGGTAATGGAACCATAACAAATACCATTAAACCCCAAGCACCGTATTTAACAATACTACTTTTGGTTTTATTTTTTGCTCTTTTTGATACATACACTGCACCTTTCTTATATTTTTTATATTTCCAAAACCATTGATTCATATAATTAATGGCCATATATAGCAATGGGAAAATCAGCATATTACCAACCCACCCAAATAAGAAACTCCAAAAAATAGGAACATCATTAAGAACACCATACGGAATACCCACTCTAGCCTCACCAAAAGGTGATAAGCTAATTAAAAACACGAGTATTAAATCTAATATCATTATGAATTTTTCAGTTTCAATTTGTATTTTCCTGAATAGTATGACAAACCATATGGTAAAAAAACAATTCTAAATTTAGCTCCGCATTATTTTTTCCTGAAAGTACTTGGAAATTTTGCTTGAAATATTTTTGTTGTCTAATTCCAGCAATTACATTCACAATTAACATATGAGGAAATACATATTTAGGAGCTATAGATGTAATAAAATCAGCTCCCATATCAATAATACGGTTATATGACTGGTGGTATAAATTTTCTTTTGATTTATTATCGCATCTTAAATGGTTTAAGTAAAAAACCTCTGTGTGAATAATTTTTTGAAGTTTGTCTTCATTAATAAAGCTACCAGATATAGCAAAACTTGGTCCAACCAAAATACTAATTAACCTTTTTAATTTATCTTTTGGAGAGCGAATATTTTTGGTTTGCAAAATAATTTGATATTCTAAACTGCCCCAATAATATGAAGATAAATATTGAACAATCATTAATTTATTAGTGAAATATCTATAAATTGTACTTTCCGGACATTTCATAAATACACTTAACTTTTTGATAGAAAAATTCACCGAGCCAATAGTACCAATTAACTCAATGCTATTATTCACAATAAGTTTTCCAATTTCTGATGATTCTGGATCCTTTATGAAAAACCCCGAATTAATTTTGATTTTTACATTTGGTAGCAATTGGATCATTTTTCCTTAATTGTTATTCACCTTAAGAATCGTAATTTCTTCTTCGCCCCTAGGTAAACTCCATAATACGCTATCTCCCTCCTGATACCCTATTAAAGCAGCACCCATGGGCGACATAACCGAAAGCCTGTTTTTACTCAAGTCGGCATTGGATGGTAAAACCAATTGTATATCCTTTTTAATGCCAAAAGACGTTTTTATGGAAACTACACTATTTAATCTAACCACATTGCTTGGTAGCTGAGATGAAGGAAGAACCATGGCCGATTTTAGCTCTTCAAATAATTTTTGATGGCTATTTTTTTCAATGGGGTCTACTGTATTTGATTTTAAAATTAATGATTTGAAAATGGTAACATCTTCTGGAGTAACAATAAGGGGTTTCAATAAATCAATCATAATTAATTATTTTAAGTTAGGTACTACTACTTTTTTTTTTGATTTTATACTTTAATCCAATTCTAAAATTGGCATTGTATTACCGTTTAATTAGCGGAAAGAAATCAGCACAAAATGGTGCTGATTTCTTCCCTAAAAAAACTCTTTAAGGGAAAACCCCTCTTTCCATATAAGTTTGCTCTAAGCGTTCAAGTGCCACTATGTAAGCGCTCGTTCTTAAATCTGTTTTATATTGTTTAGCGGTTTTTAATGTCTTGTTAAAAGCAACATCCATTTTATCTTCAATTAACTCAAGCACATCCTCTATTTTCCAACTTTCACTTCTTTTGTTTTGCAACCACTCGTAATAACTACCTGTTACTCCACCCGCATTACATAAAATATCTGGAATGATTTCGACTCCAATAGAGCTTAAAATTTCCTCTGCTTCCACCGTTGTAGGTCCATTTGCACCTTCCGCAATAAGTTGCGCTTTAACATATGGCGCATTTTGAACTGTGATTTGATTACCTAAGGCAGCTGGGATAATAATATCACATTCTTGTTCAAAGAAATCTGAAGGTTCAATGATCTCCACATTTTTAAAACCTAAAATTTGTCCATTATTTTTATTACAATGTTGTTGAAGTTTTTCGGGGTCAATTCCATGATTATTTAATATGGTAGAGCTGGCATCCTGGACTCCAACCAAAATTGCACCTTCCTTTGCCATAAAATGAGAAGCCCAATATCCAACATTTCCGAATCCTTGCACCAAAAATTTCTTACCTTCTAAACTAATTTGTTTCAGCTTAGCCCATGATTTAATATTAGCTACAACTCCAAACCCGGTAGCTCTATCTCTACCTTCTAACCCTCCAGAGCCCACAGGTTTACCCGTAACTACATGAAGATTATTATGACGTTTAGATGGTGACTTTGTTGATACATATGTATCTGCAATCCAGGCCATAATTTGTGAATTAGTATTCACATCCGGAGCCGGGATATCTAATTCAGGTCCAATATTTTCGCCTAATGCATATGTAAAACGTCTAGTTATTCTTTCTAATTCTGATTTAGAATATTTTTTAGGATCGATTTGAATACCTCCTTTTCCACCACCATAAGGTAATCCAGATAAGGCTGATTTCCAAGTCATCCAAATTGCTAAGGCTCTAGCAGCGTCTATATCAACGGTTGGGTGAAATCTTAGTCCCCCTTTGTACGGTCCTAACGCATTATTGTGTTGTACTCTATAACCTGTAAAAACTTCGATCTTACCATTGTCAAGTTTTACCGGGAAATGAACCACAATTTCATTGTTTGTTGACCCCAAAATTTTTCGTATACCTTCGTGTAGTCCCATCACATCGGCTGCGTGGTTAAATTGTTTCATTACATTTTGATACATTCCTACTTTTGGTTGTGGAGCTGTTTCTACTTTCACGTTATTCATAATGTTCACAGTTAATAATTATTTCATTTTTGGTTATTAATGAACAGTTGTTCTTGTGATCACAAGTCACACACAGTCCAATGTTTACTTTAAATTCTAATTCTTCTTGAGAGCCGTCAGTTTGACTCCCTTTACTTTTTGAAATTTTGTGTTCTACATACAAACGTGCCGTTTTATTATCCACATTCAAATGACCACTTCCAGGAAAACCCACATTTGAAAACGGTCTCTGTTTTTTAATCATTTTTTGTTTTTTTATAAAAAGAACACTCTTTTGGTTAAATCGTTTGTCAATGGTTATGCCATATTGTGTTAGAATGAAACAACCCCCTATAAAAATAATATAAATTACTCATTTACAATAACTTACTGTGAGAATGAAATTTACTACGTTATTCTAACTATAATATTATTGGCTAAAAATCGGGTAATAATTACCCAGACGGGGAAAAAATCACCACCACAAAGCTTGAAGCATAAAAGCGTAAAGGGCTATCCTTTTTTGTGATTCATATGCCGTAAATATTCTACACGATGAAAACAGCAACGGCCAAATAGAAAAAGGTTTTATTCTCCCCATTGAAGGAATTGAGTTTTCAAATTATTTGAAAATTGGGTTAACTAACAGGCCTAATTTCACCAACGCAAGTTTTAAGGTATTTGAAAATAAAACAGTCTCTGTAAAGGTTATTTATTTTTAAGCTTTTCACGTAACGTTTTACGGTCAATACCCAATATTTCGGCTGCTTTGGTTTTATTGTTTTTAGCGGCTACCAATACCTTTTCAATGTGTTTCTTTTCAACTTCTGCTAACGACAGAAATTGCCCCTCGTTTGTGCTTATGGGGGCATTCATTTTCATGTACTCTGGAATATCTTCCATGAACACAGTTTTCTCAGTCATGATAACTAAACGATGAATGAAATTTTCCAACTCCCTAATATTTCCGGGCCAAGTATATCTGGTAAGTATAGATTTTATTGGAGCATTAATTCTTAGAGATGACTTTCCAATTTCATTGCTAAATTTTTTATTAAAAGCATCCACTAATAAAGAAATATCTTCCTTCCTTTCCCGTAATGGAGGAATATCTATAGAAATTACATTTAAACGATAAAACAAATCTTCTCTAAAAGTTTGATTTAAAATCATTTCCTGAATGTTGGAATTACTTGCGGTAATGATCCTTACATTTATTTTTTGCGATTTAGTGGCACCTAGCATCGTCACCTCCTTTTCTTGAATAGCTCGCAGAAGCTTAGCCTGTACTGCCATAGATGCATTGGTAATTTCGTCTAAAAAAAGGGTTCCACCATCTGCAGCTTGAAAAAAACCAATACGGCTGGTAGTTGCTCCTGTAAATGCTCCTTTTACATGTCCAAAAAGTTCACTTTCTAGCAATTGCTCCGGAATGGCTCCACAATTTACAGGAACAAAAGGCGAAGACGAAAAACTACTATTGTAGTGAATGGCACGGGCCACCATTTCTTTTCCGGTACCACTCTCTCCGGTAATTAATACGGTAGCCTTATTGTTTTTAGTTTTGTCGATGGTAGCAAAAAGTTTTTGCATGGAAGAGGAGCGTCCAATAATACCATGAAAGGATTCTATTACTACATTCTCGTTATTTTGGGGAAGTGACTTAACGGTATTAGACAATACTTTATTGATAGCCACTTGTAACTCATCAAAAGTAAAAGGTTTAACCAAGTATTCTAACGCTCCTAATTTCATCACTTCAACTGCGTCTTGCACATTGGGGTACCCAGTAATGACCAAAATAGGGATTTTAGAAAAATGTTGCGACATGTATTTAACCAATTGAATACCACCAATTTCAGGCATATTCAAATCCGTAATTACCAAATCTATGGAAGTATTTTCAAGAACTTCAATAGCATCTACCACCGCACTTGTAGCGAAGGGGTTTAATCCTAAATCGTTCATATTTCTTCTCAAAAGTTCCAATAAATCATGAGAATCGTCTACTAATAATACAGATAGTTTGTTATTCATAAGGCGACTAATTTAAATTGGAAAAGTGATTACAAATTCAGTTCCTACATTAAGTTTTGAACTCAAATTAATTGTACCCTGATGGTTTTGAACTATACCATGCACAACAGCTAAACCTAAGCCGGCACCCTCACCTTTGGGCTTAGTGGTAAAAAAAGGTTGGTAAATTTTTGATAATGTATTTTCACTCATTCCTCTACCATCATCTTTAATTTTAAAGACCACACTATCATTTTCTACACCCGATGAAATAGTGATATTTCCTCCATTGTCCATAGCATTAATTGCGTTTAGGGTAAGATTAAAAAGTATTTGCGAAAACTGTAATTTATCCAACCTCACCAAGGGCATATTTTCGGATAATTCAAGTTTCACGTTTACCTTATTTTCACTAATTTGTTTGTACAGCAAGGCAATATTTTCTTCAATTTGCTCATTGATATTTTCTAAACCAAATTGTTGCGGCATTTCACAAGAAAAGTACATTAATCGTTTAACTATTTCACGTGCATTTTTAGCCGATGAAATAATTTTTTCGGCATCTGCTTTTTTTGCGGGGTTTCTTTCTGATTTCTTAAGCAATTCGGCATACCCCAGTATGTTACCTAGAGGAGTATTTAACTCATGCGCAATACCTGCCGTTAACTCGCCAAGAACAGATAGCCTATCATTGTACCGCATTTTCTCTGCCATAACAGCTGCTTTTTCTCGTTGCTCCACCCTATCCATGAAATTAGCAATTTCAATTCCAATTTTGTTTAGTAATGGCTGTTCTTCTTGTAAAAAATCTAAGTTTTTATCTAGGTAATACACTTCAATTTCACCTCTGATTTTCTCGGAGATTTTCACTGTACTTTTAAGAGAGTTCAAAACACCCAAATTAGGTTGCTCTCCATAAATCGATGTATCAAAAGATAAAAACACCATTAATTTTTTAGGATACTGCCAACCCTGAGGTATCACTTCCAAAATTTGAGTGATAGTTACATCAACCGGTTGAGATTCACTTTGGCAAATTTTTGAAATTTCATACAAACAATTTAGCTCTTTAACCCTTTCTACCAGCAACTTAGATGTATTATCAAACGAATTCATTCTCAATCAATTATTACGGAAATGTAATTTAAAAAGATACAATTTTTATCTCTTTTCAAGTAAAGTCAAAGCTACACGTATTTTAGAATAGGACAATTCTTCATCAAAGTAGGTATAATACGACTTAAGCTGTGGGGGATTATCTAAAATTTCTTTTGCGTTCTTTATTTGCAAAATTTCTTCTTTAGATACGTATTGATTCAAGTCCACATCCTTACCATCTAGATACAACTTGGCTAAATGCGAAAAAACCGTGGGTTCTTTCAAATTCCTTTCCTCGCAAATTTCTTTTACAGAGAATCCTTTTTGATACAGTTCATAGGTGGCCAAAAATGTATCCTTGTTCCCCGATTTGTTTTGATTTACATACTGGATGATCTCTGCCATAAAATGATCTCCATAAACCTCCATTTTCTTGGTACCTACCCCACTTATTTGGAGCATTTCAGATTCTGTTCTAGGCACATATTTTTCCATTTCTTTCAAGGTGGCATCATTAAAAATCAAATAGGCCGGAACCCCTTTAATTTTTGCAATGGCTGCTCTAACCTTACGTAAATGTTCAAATAACCCTGACTTAGTTTCAGGAGATGCGGTTCGTTTATTTTTAGCTGTAGCGGTGTTTTTTTCTTTGTCTACTGGAAGAGTGAGCTCCACCTTTTTCCCCTTGAACAGCACATCTTCTGCAATTGGAGTTAACTCTAAAGCATTATTTTTATGAAACGCTAATTCGGCTAAACCCTGGTTCATCATTTGAATAATGTATTGTTGCCAATGTGCCCAAGAAACATCTTTTCCAACACCAAAAGTCTTTACCTGATTTAAACCTTTATCAAGTATGTGACTATTATTTGCCCCGCGCAAAATATCTATCAAGGTACCAATGGCCTCTTTTTGCTTAACGCGAGCCATGGTTGACAATACTTTTTGAGCCAACACCGTACCATCAATAAATTGAGGCGGATTTTTACAAACATCACAATTGCCACAATTATCTGCCCGCGATTCACCAAAATAACTCAGTAAAATTTTTCTTCTACAAGAGGTGGCCTCTGCAAATTGTTTCATCCGCTCTAATTTGGCCAGTTGCACTTCTTCATTTGAAGTGCCATCTACAAATTTGCGTAGCTGAATCACATCGGCATAACTATGAAATAGAATTGCTTTTGAATCTAGGCCATCTCTACCTGCACGTCCAATTTCTTGATAATAACCTTCAATATTTTTGGGCATATTATAGTGTATCACCCAGCGCACATTTGATTTATCGATTCCCATACCAAAAGCAACTGTGGCGCATACAATTTTGGTTCGGTCATACACAAATGCTTCCTGTACGCTACTACGTTCATCATGATCTAGCCCCGCATGATAGGCAACAGCATCAAAGCCCGAATCTTTTAATCGTTTAGCTACTTGTTCAGTAGCCTTTCTACTCAAGCAATACACAATGCCTGATTCTTCTCTGTTTTGATTAATAAACCGGACAATTTGCTGCATTCTATCTAAACCTGGGCGCACTTCCAAACCGATGTTAGGGCGATCAAAAGAAGCCACAAACTGATCTGCATGCGGAATGGCTAACTGATCCAAAATATCTTGACGAGTAGCCTTATCGGCCGTAGCCGTTAACGCTATTACGGGAGTATTGGGTAGGGATTTTTTTAAGAACGATAATTGCTGATAACTTGGACGGAAATCATGCCCCCAAGATGAAATACAATGTGCCTCATCAATGGCAATGCATGAAACATAGTTTTCATTTAAAATATTCGACAAGTAAGACAAACTCTCTGGGGCTACATATAGTAACTTCAGAGTTTTGTTAACTACCTGTTCAATTATTTTTTCTTGATGAATGCTTTCTTGACTGCTATTAAAATAGTTGGCCTCTATTCCGTTAGCTTGCAAACCATCTACCTGGTCTTTCATTAGGGCAATTAAAGGTGAAATCACAATGGTAACACCTTCCAGTACCAAAGCCGGAATTTGAAAACAAATAGATTTACCGCCACCCGTGGGCATGATGACTAAAGTGTCCTTTTTATCCAGTACATTCAGAATGATTTTTTCCTGAGGATCTCGAAAACTATCATACCCAAAATACTTTTTTAATGGACCATAAATATCCAGCGAATTGGTGGTTTGCATAACCACAATAGTAGGAATGTAAATTGGATATTCACGCTATAAATTGGCTGATAATTTTAACAATTATCACCCTCGAAATTAAAGATTTAACATCTTACGTAAGTTTTCAACGTAGGCTTCAAACTCCTTTTTTCCTAATTCTGTAATCTGACATTCGGTTAGAGGATAATTACCTTTAAAAGATTTTTTCACCTTCAAATATTTTGCCTTTTGCAATTTCGAGATTTGAACACTTAAATTGCCTTTAGTAGCCCCAGTGACCTCTGCAAGCTTTTTAAAGTCGGCCCACTCTACGTTTACCAAGAAGCTAATTATGGCTAACCGTAATTCTTGATGTAAAATACTATTGAGCTTGTTCATTCTCTAGCTTTCGTAATGAGATTCCAGGCACCAAATATCCTACAAAAATACTAGCAGAAAAAACCAATGAGTGATAAATTGGATCTACTAAAAAACCACATACCATGGCCCCTATTTCAAGAGCAATGGCTCCAAAAATAAATGGCTTGAAATTACTAATTCCTCCATTAATAAATACTGCTAAACCAGCCACCATAAGAATTAATGCATGAGGAGGAAATTGAATTTTTATAGAGAAGGCAATGCTAAAAAACAAAGCAAAGCCAAAGCCTCCCCAAGTGTAACCCGAAATTCTATCGCTAAAAGTGCTTACCCCTACTCGTTTACTTTCCTTTTTACTATAAATTGTAGAAATTATTCCTCCAATAAGAGCCATAACCGGCCAAACAAAATATGCCATTTTAGTTCCTGCTAAGGTATACTCAATTATTCCTGAAGGTACCAAAAGCGCTGCCCACATTATAAAAAAGAAGGAGTTTTTTACTAATGATCTTTTACTTTCATTCATCATGTTTTGAATAATCTCTAAGCTTTTCTGCGACTCCATAATTGTTATATTTTAAATTTCAAGCAAACATAAACTAGTTTACGATATAAACTATATTTTATTTTAAATTTTATTTCACAAAAAAAGGGAGCATTTATGCTCCCTTTTTATCAAAACATTTTTTGCTTAATTTCGATTGATTACGTTGCCAGAGCCCGAAATATTGGAATTAATATTTGGAAATCCTTTGTAATAAACATTTCCTGAACCAGTAATGTTCACATCTAGATTACTATTTGTTGTGGTTTCTACGTTACCCGAGCCTGATATTAAAATATCTGAATTTGCGGAGTGAACATTAAACCCTCTATAATTGCCAGAGCCACTTATTTTTAAATCCATGTTCTGAATATCTGAATTTAATGTACCCGCATAAATATCGCCACTACCACTTATTATACTATTTAGGTTTTTAGTACTTACCAATTGTTTGAAAGAAATATTACCACTGCCCGATATATTTAAGGACAACGTTTCTCCTCCAATCATATCATCCATAATAATATCTCCTGCCCCACTAATTACTAATTCATTAATGTTTGGTACTACAATATTCACAATCATTTTATAATCTTTCGCGCAATGATTATCAAAATCAATCACCCATCTAGATCCAGAAACATCACGGTTTAAAATATCAATAATATTTGCTGGAGCAGTAACCGTTATTTGTTGGTCGGCTCCTTGGCTAATATAAACGTCTGCTGATTCAGCTAGTTCCAGTTGATTAAAATTTGCCAGTCTAATAGTTCTCGTTTCGTTTCCTCCCGAACCTTCCACACATTTATTTTTATCACAAGAAGAGAAAAATAAAACAGCGATACTAAAGATTCCGAGAATTGCATTTGAAGTTTTCATAATAATTTTTTTATGGTTTGGTGGTAAGACATTTTAATTTCAAAATACCCCTAGTCATGTTTTAGTTTTTTTTAAATACGGACAAAAGTTTGTGTTTGTTGCATGAAAACTATTAATCGTAATTTCTAGTTTAAAAGGACTATTAAATTTGCAACATGATAAACAACAAGGCCAAATTTACTAGAGCAAAAAAACATTTAAGACGCGATGTATGGGATGCTTGGCAAAAGTACCAAATGATCGTACCTGGAGACAAGGTAATGGTTTGTTTATCGGGTGGTAAGGATAGCTACACTATGTTAGACGTGTTACTTCATTACCAAAAGGAAAGCGACATAAATTTTGAAATAGTAGCCGTTAACCTTGACCAAAAACAACCTGGTTTTCCAGAACATATTCTTCCGGAGTATTTAAGTGGATTAGGAGTAGATTATAAAATTTTAGAGAAAGATACCTACAGTATTGTAACGGCAAAAATTGAAGCCGGAAAAACCATGTGCAGTTTATGTTCGCGTTTACGTAGAGGAAATTTATACACCTTAGCCTCCGAACTTAATGCGACCAAAATTGCCCTAGGTCATCATCGTGATGATATCATGGAAACCTTTTTTATGAATTTGTTTAATGGATCTCGCCTAGAAGCAATGCCCGCTAAGTATCGCACTGATAATGGAGAGCATGTGGTAATTAGGCCATTAGCCTTTTGTAAGGAATCGGAAATCGAAATTTATTCAGAAGGTATGGATTTTCCAATAATACCATGTACTTTATGTGGCTCACAAGAAAACATGATGCGCAAGAAAGTTAAAAAAATGATTAAAGAATGGGAAGAAGAATTTCCTGGAAGATCCACTTCTATTTTTAACGCAATGAAAAATGTAAAGTCTTCACACCTTTTAGATTCAGAACAATTCGATTTTATTTCTATATAAAACTACCTGCTAACATGCTTAGTTGTTTTGCTTGCATGTTTTGAGCTAACGTTTACAAAATACACCCCCTTTGGTAAGTCATGGTTTGAAACCAATAAACGGTATGATTTGGTAGATCTATTAACTATTTGAGAAGTCCAAATCACGGATCCAGTAATTGAAAGTACATCTACTCTTAAATCATCTTTATTTACCCAATCTCCCTTTAATTCAAAGCGACTATAAGACGGGTTAGGAAACGTAGTTATTTCAGAAATATGGGCACCACCCACTTCTTGGTTTGAGGTCACAAAGTCGCTAATTGTTCGAATAGAAAAACTACCCGCGTCAGAAATAAACAAACTATCACCAGCAAAATTGGTAGTAATTCCGTTGGGTCTACTAAAGCTAGCCGTATCAACCGCTCCGTTAATTACCCCAGGAGTACCTGTACCTGCAAATTCGGATACCCCGCCATTTAAATCAATCTCATAAATTTTATGAACTCCAATACCAGTAGCGTAAATTTTATAATTGGCGTACGCAATAAAACCTATTCCAAAACTATTTACACTGGGCACCTCCCCAAGAAACTTTAAGCTATCTCCGTTGTGAGACACCTTAAACACTTTACCATCATTAAAATTGGCCACATATAAAACGTTTTGTTTGTCAAATGTCATTCCTACCGGACCATCTAGTAATGCGTTATCACAAAAGGTGGTTACAACTCCATTGGGGGCAAGTTTTACAATTTTGTTACCCAAGTATGAAGAAACATAAATTGTATCAGAAAGAGGATCAATTGCAATACCTGAAGCGCCCGGTATTTTTGGGCCATAGGCTGTTTTTACGCCTACATTGTTTACTTTATAAACTTGGTGGTTTGCTGTACTGGATGTATAATCTACTACATATAAGGTACCAGAATGATCAAAGGTTAAGCCATTACAAGCAGAATAACCTGTTGAAAATGTGGAAACAACCCCATCTGGAGTGATCTTATAAATAGAAGACCCATTCACCGCGTTTAATGCAAATTTTGACCCAAATAGATTCCCATGTTGATCAAAAACAATAGCATCGTTAATACCCGTTTGAGGGCCAGCGTAGGTGTTTACAAATTGGCTCCATCCAGTATGGCAAAAAAATAGCGGAAGTATTAATAGTATAATATTTTTCATGAAATTGGTTTAGGTTTATTTAACGATTAACGGAATTTAAATCCATAGGTTAGTTAATTCCAAAAAAAAGCCCATTTACTAATTGTAAATGAGCTTTCTATAATTTCAATTATTGGCTATTCCATCACTCGGTTCTTCACATATTTTTCGAGCCATTCATCTTGCTCCCATAGTACATGAAGAATACTTTCTTTAGCTCTATACCCATGACTTTCTTTAGGCAACATCACTAATCTAGTAGTTGCTCCCAAGCCTTTAAGGGCATTAAAATAGCGTTCACTTTGCATAGGGTAGGTTCCTGAATTATTATCAGCTGCCCCGTGAATTAACAACAGTGGGGTTTTCATTTTTTCTGCATGCATAAAAGGAGACATAGTGTAATAAACATCGGGAGCTTCCCAATAATTTCTTTCTTCACTTTGAAAACCAAATGGCGTTAACGTTCTGTTATATGCTCCACTACGTGCTATCCCTGCAGCAAAAAGATCACTATGGGTAAGTAAATTGGCCACCATAAATGCGCCATATGAATGTCCGCCTACTGCCACCTTGTTCCGATCAATGTATCCCAGTTTATCTACTGCATCAATGGCCGCTTTGGCATTGGAAACCAGTTGTTTTCTAAAAGTATCATTGGGTTCTTCTTCTCCTTCTCCTACAATAGGGAAGGAGGCATCATCTAAAACCACATAACCTCTAGTTACCCAATAAATTGGAGAGCCGTAATAAGGAAAAACAAACTCATTTGGATTTGTGGTATTTTGACCCGCACTGGCTTTGTCTTTATATTCTGTAGGATAAGCCCACAGAATCATTGGATACTTCTCTGATTTAGAATTATCAAAACCAATGGGCAGGTATAATGTACCTGTTAGTTCTAATCCATCTTCTCGGTTGTAGGTAATTACTTCTTTGTGTACATTTTCAATGCTTGTAAATGGATTGGTAAACGCTGTTAACTGAGTCAATACGTCTTGTTTAACATCTCTAAAATAATAATTAGGATATTCATTTTTGGACTCAATTCTTACAAGTAATTGATTATTCTTGGGAGTAAAATCTCTTAAATCTTCTAGTTTTCCATCCATTTTGGAGGTATATAAACGTGTTGTTTTTTGGTTGGAAATATTCATTTTAGCTAAAAAAGGAAATTGACCGTCTTTTGTAAACCCCTCCCCAATTAAATACACATTACTTCCATTAATAGCCAGTACAGATTTTCCATATTGATTTCTTTCGGTTACAAAGCTCCCAGGATCACTGTATTTATCTTGATAATTTCTATCGTATAACACCTTTGGAGTTTGATTCGCATCGCTTGGGTTAAATACGTACGATTTAGTATTACGAGTATTCCACCAATAATCATGCACAATAGCAAAAGACTCATTTCCCCAATCAATATCGTAAAAGCGATTAATAGTTTTTACCATTGAAGTGGCGCTATTATTAAACGGAAACTCCCATTCAAAAACCTCATCTCTATATTCCACTTCATGTGCTGGATCACCGCCATCCAATGCTACAGCATATACTAGGTTTGCCGGTTTATCTGCCCGCCACATTACGTTTCTTTTACCTGTTCTACATGCCATAAACCCTTGCGGAAGATCTTCTACCAATGGCACTTGATTAACCATAGCTACCTGTTTTGCTTCTTTAGTGAATACTACTTTACGGTATGGAAAACTTCGATAAGTAACTAGGTAGGAAAAAGGTTTTTCGATAGTTGTTACCATCACATATTCTCCATTTGGAGATATCGAAATACCGCGATACATATCACTTTCTAACCATAAACTTGATTCTCCTTTTAAGGTGATTTTATGTATTTCGGAAAGGGCTAATTGTTCAAAATTAAACTCATCATTTGGGTTTTTAAGCAAATCTTGATAGGTTCTATTTTGGGCTTTCTTTCCATCATTTACAGAAATAGTTGGCCCCGTTGGTACCGCCATTTTAGTATCAATTAACGGTTTACGATTAGAAGGAATTACTTTTACTAATAATGATTTCCCATCTTTATTCCATTGGTAAGGTCTACCAAGATTCGCATTTAGTTTAGCATTCGATACTCGAAAGGCTTTGGCAGAATTAACATCCAATACATATAGTTGCACACCATCAACACTTGTATTTGTAAATGCCATCATAGATTGATTTGGCGACCATGAAAAATTGGCGATTCGTGCATTTGCAGGTAATCCGGTTACGGCATTCACTGTACCGTTTTTCACTGATTTCACCTCAATTTTATTAAAGTAAGTAACCCTGCTTCCAATATTAGTTTTGGGATCAATACGAAGGCCTCCTAATCTGAGTTCTTCTTGAGAAAGTTCTTCAATTGATTTGTACATATCTCTATACAACATGACCATTTGGGTTTGATTGTCGTTCATCCACACATAGGGAGATAGTTGTACATCCACCAAGTCTATTATTTCTTGGGGTGGTTTTTGGTACGGAAGGTTATCTTGAGCAAATGCATTCATAGCAAATACTGCGAACCAAATTGTTAGGATATTTTTCATCATAATAATTTAATGAGTAAAAGTTTAAAGCTCTAAATTAAGACTTTCTAGAGTTTACAGATTCAGAAAATGTAGGAGCGGTTAAATTAAGGGTTGTAGTTGTTGAACCAAAATGGGTAACGGTTATTCAACCCAAAATTATGGCTAATACTAACACCTGTTTGTATACCATTTCTTGTACCATCCCATGACAACCGGTATTCACCATAGGCACTTATAGCCCATGTTTTAAAAGCCGTTAGCTGTACTTGACCTCCCATGCTGAGCATCATATAAATATCATATTGCTTTATGTTTTGATCATCAACCGATCCTAGAATAGTAACCCCTAACGGGTTAATATAAGGTTTGAGGGTAAAACCAGGAATGGGATCTAAAGAATAGGAAACCCCTTCGGGAATAAGAAATAAGTATTTTGCCCAATCTACGGTAAAATACCTCCCTCTGCTAAATAACCATGCTACGCTAGCAATTGGGGTGAACAATGGAAAATGAAAATAATCAGGTCCTGCTTGCACTCTATAATTCGTACTCCAATTGTTTTCAAACCCATATTCTAGCGCTACACCAACGAAAATATTTTCCTCATATCTATTATAATGCTGATACCCAAAAGTTCCAAAAATGGTTAAATCGGGAGTTTGAAATTCTAGTTCGGGGTGCCAATTTATTTTGGACGACTCTTTGGGAGGGGCACTTTTTTGATTAGGATTTGTTTCTGGAATACTTGTTTCAAATTGTGACCAACCGTTAAAGGAAAGAGCCATTATATTCAAAATTATTAAAATGTATCTCATTTTAAAATGATTAAGAAAGCTTTAGTTTTAAGTGGATTAATTCAATTTTTATTTGCGATTGAATTTTAAAACTTGCCGCATAATAAACTATCAAAAAAACACAAAACCCTGTTAACAAATAAGAAAATGAAGGCTCGTTAATTTTATCCCAGGTAAATGGCTTCAACGCCAAAAACAAAAAATAATTAAACAAATACAACACTTGAAAGTGCGAGGATAATAACAAGGTTTTCTCTTTACCAAGAATATTTTTATTCTTGAAATGTTGAAATAATAATACAGTGGGCCCTAATAAAACCAATCCTAAAGCCAATACCACGCCCATAATTCTAGCCCATTCAAATAAATAAGACAATTGAAATAGCGCCCAAGTAAATAAAATCAAAATCAAAAGGTTTTTCAAGGTAATCATTGCCTTCATTGTACTAATCAACTTTCTTAAATAACCAGAAAGCATTTGGTTAGTATGTTCCTCCATAACATCGGTAAATCCATAAATCCCAAATTTCTTGTACGATGTTAAAAGTGCATTTTGAAAAGAAATGTTGGTATCCTTATTCCAAAGTTGCTCTATAGAATTACAAAGGTGGTCAGCTACCTCGATTCTTAAATCCAAAAAATCGACTCCTTTCTTTTTACAAAACAAAAGAACATCTTGAAATTCTTTGGGTGATATTTTCCTACTCATTTTATACTTTTTTTAGGTTAAATACTAATTGCAAGTTGGATAAAAAGCTTATCAAATCATCTGAATTATCAGTAACCAAGGTATGACCATTTTCGGTAAGTTGGTAATACTTCCTTACTCTACCCTCTACTTTTTCAAAACTAACTTTTAATGCCCCTTTACTTTCTAGGCGGTGCAACACAGGATATAATGCCCCTTCGGTAAAAGAAATTTCACCATTAGTTTTATCCTTTACTTTTTGAGTAATTTGATAGCCGTACATCTTTCCAGCATCGTGTATCATTTGTAACACAATATCTTCCAGAAATCCTTTAATATATTTATTTGAGCCCATACCTAAGATTCAAAGGTATGATTTTTTTACTTAGCCATTTGATTAGTTTCTAAAAAATGACGTTCTCCATTATTTGGATCTCCGTAAGCAATAACTTCATAGTCCCAACACCCGCGCGCATCAAAACTAGCAGTAGTTCTATCTGGGAATAAAATAAATCCTTTTTCTCTAGTTCGCACTTCTACCTCTTGTTTGTCCACTTTAAAAGTAATTTGCTCTCCTGTATTTAAGGAGGCATTGTGGGTAACATACCCACCAGAATATATTTCTACATAAATGGGCTTGTTCCATTGATTTTCAACAGTGAGGTCAGAGTTTCGATCCGGACATTCGGAAGAACAAGATGACATAGAAAAAACAGCTAGGGTTAGTAGCAGCAAGAAGAAGACTTGTTTAATTTTTAGTACAATTGATTTCATAACATTTTGTTTTAGGTTTCAAATGCTTCACCATTTACATGTATCGTGCCAAATACATTAACAAAATATTAAGACAGAAAAAAGCACCTTAAAAAGGCGCTTTCAAACAAACAAAATAAACCCCTAATGATAAAATGCAAGGCTAACATTAGGTTTTACAATATCTTAAACGTAATAACCATTACTTGGGTTGGTGCACGTTATTTCAACGTCAGTTTTATTTAAAGTTCTTATACCACCCTTCTAAGGTTTCCCCAAACATATCTGGGTAAAGGGTATATAAAATGGCTGCAATAAAAAATGCGACAAATATTATTGTTGCTATTTTGGGCAGATGTTTTTTAAAAGTAGACCCTTCCATTTTACAAGTCTAATATTGGGTAATTCTCATTTCCTCTATGCAGTGTAAACACGGCCATATCATCAAATTTTTCTTTGTAATAAACTCGGTCTTTAAACAAGGCCTCTTGCACAAAACCTAATTGTTGTAATACAAAAACAGCCCCTCTATTCTGTGGAGCCACTTTGGCTTCGATAGTGTGTAAATTCAAGGTATTAAACCCAAAATAAATAATGGCTTCTACCGCTTCTTGTGCAATGTTTTTTCCCCAATACTTCACATCCATTTCGCCTCCAATTTCGGCTCTGAGATTGTAAAAGTCAATTGAATTAAATCCACAAGTACCCATTACTTCTCCCTGGCCTTTTAGAATACCAGCCCAACCAATTGCTTTTTTAGCATAAAAAGCTTCTTGGGTATTTTGCGCTAGTTCTTCTCCTTGCTCAATGGTTTCCATGGTGGGGCGAGGTATAAATCTATTCACCATCCCGTTTGATCTCATTTTATAAATGGCTTCTCCAGCTTGGTGGGTAATTTCAGTAAGTACTAGTCTTTTAGTTTCAAGTACTGGAAATTTTTTAAATACAGATTCATTTAATTTCATGGTAATTGGCTTTTTACTTGTTCACTTTTTAATCCCTAAATTTTTCTGCATGATAGTTTACCAGGTTGTCAATAGGTTTAGCCAGAATTTGGCCAAATTTATATCCCTTTCTGTTTAAACAGTCTTTTAAAATATGCTCAAAACTTTTTGCCACCGACCCTACAAAAGAAACGGGCATTTGGTGACTATTTGGAAATTTTGAAACATGAGTATCAATAAAATTATTAAATGCAATGCTTACTATATTCGCCATATAAGAATGACTGATATGCTTATCCGCAAAAGGAGCAAAGCTTGCAAGATAAACGTTAGCGTTTGGCTTATGATAAACTGCTTTAACCACATCATCTTTGGTTTGCTTATAAGTATTCTTAAATTCGGTCATTAGCTCGTTAGGCATATTCCCATATAAGAAATCAGCCACTAATTGTTTACCAATAAAACTAGCCGAACCTTCATCTCCTAGCACATAGCCTAAAGAAGGCGTTGCCAGTGAAATGGTTTTCCCATCAAATACACAGCAATTAGACCCTGTACCCAAAATCCCTACAATTATTGGCTTTTTTTCGTAAAGCGCGTAAGCAGCGGCCTCTAAATCGTGTCCTACTGAATTCTTCGATTTTTGAAAAATTTGATCCAAGGCATTTTTTACCACCTGTTTAAGTTCATTGGTACTACACCCTGCTCCATAAAACCAAACTTGAGTAATTTGATCTTTGCAATTGGCAACTTCCCTTTTGCTAGATAATACATCATTTATCAACGTTTGAGAATGAAAATACGGGTTAAACCCCATAGTGCGAAATCTATCTTTCTCAACGCCTTTAGAATTTAGTAGTACCCAATCGCATTTGGTGGAGCCACTTTCTGCTATTAAAATCATTAACCTTTTATTTTTTATTTCCTTGGCAAAAAAGAGCTTCTGAAGCAATCCGCAAAGTCTTGATAACCATTGTTTTTGGTTATTGCACCAAGAGTTTCTTCAAAAATAATTTATTACCCAAGCTTACCTCAACCAAATATGCACCAATTGGCAATTTCTCTGTTTGGATAAAGTACTTTTGATCGCCTGGTGGAATTTCACCATTGAATACATTTTGAACAGGTCTTCCTAACATATCTAGCACCTTTATTCGTCCGGTTACTAAATGCGAAGAATGAATGGAAACACATGCCACAGTATGAGATGGGTTGGGGAAAATGTTGTCCACTTCCAACCTCATATCTAAGGGGAGAATAGCCGTTGGAGTTTGAACTTTGAATGACCAATACCCTTGTGGAGCTACAATTGGACGAACTTGTTCTTTACCCGAATTTGCTTGTCCCTTCACGTAATAATACACTACCGTATTTAATGTTTGAGTTGGAATTTGAGCTTCCCAATTGCCATTTCCAGTTGGGCTCATAGGTACAGAAGTGTACCCATTGGTGGTATCGGTAGTCCAGAATAAGGTACCTCCGGCTATTCCTGAAACATGATTCATATAGGCAGATACCGTATAAGGAGTTGTGGTATTATCGGTATCTCTTAGTCTTTGATGTGATATTAACAAAGGTTCTGATACTCCTATAGCGCGTGTAATACAATGTATTGCTCCACTCTGACGAATGATATTATTTGGATCAGTATCGCAATCAATTCCTACCACCTTATACCCCGGCATAGCATCACGTAATATGCGTAAGGCTATAGTATCGTACTCTGTTCTATAGGTAGGTACAATAACTGTTTTATTTACAAATACCTGATTGGAATAAGTACGGTAATAACCTCCATTATCGGGAAACAAACCCGAAGTACTTGGGGGTACCGGAATACGAACTACCTTATAGGGAGTTCCGAAAGTGGATGTGAAATTGCTTAAAACATAATTGAGATTTTGCTCTATTTGCGGTCCATCAGCCACCCCTGTTGGGTATTCGCTCACCAAAAGTGTTTCTTCATCTAGCAGTTTCATGTGCATATCTATGTGGTGAATTCCGTCAAAGGGTAATACTTCCATTTTAATGTATTCATCAATTCCCATAAATAAATTCATGCGGTGGTCAATTTGTGCCTCCGTTAGATTTTCTGGGTTAAACTGTCCTCCTGCTGCGTTTTCGTCTAGTACTAGATTAGACGAAAAAGCGGTACCAAACCCATCTGTCATAAAATTCCCCCCTGTATGCACCAGCGAATAAGGTGCACTTGTAGTTTGATACAACGGAATGTTTTTAAACTGCGCTACGGCATCGGGCACATCATCATCAGCAGGTCTTGGCCTATTGTAAATCCAATCTACTAAATACAGGCTATCCACTTCATTTTTGTATACCGTATTCCCTCCATAATCGCGCATCCAAATAGAGTTTACGGATGTCTCAATGTAACTAACATTGGTTAATGGAACACTGTTATTAATGAGGGTACTTTTTACTACGTTAGAATCGGTACATACCACTATTACCTCACATTCTTCTTGGGCTATATCCGTAATTTGACTAAGGATTCCTGGATATCCTACCCAAGCAATCACCAAACTTTGAATTTCTTCCCACTCTGCCATGGTTCGTACCGAGGAGGTTGGAGGGACCGTTATGCCTAAGGGTGATCTGCTTTGATTATAAGTATCAATGTTTTTCTCCTCTTCGGGAGTCATGTTATTGGGTAAAATTGGGGATTGATTTTGCGCATAGCCCCATTGTAGGAATAGTAAACTAATTATGAGAAGTTTTGATTTCATACTTTGTAAATGTGTGCGTAAATATAGGAATTGATTTTGAATGGCTGAATGCAAGGTTTTGGCTCACTTAAACTCATTTCAACATCGCTCTGTAACGGTCGTTCTGTGGCAGCTTCTTCATTGAAAAATTTAAAATTACTCCATATTTATTGGTTGCTAACCCACCTTCATTTTAAAACGTTTCCAATTCACTCCCTGAAAACAGGGATATGCAATTTGGCTAGTTTCGGGTAGATGTACACTCTAATAGCCATCTACTTTTGAGTCAACGAATTAAACCAATAAAAACAAACGTTATGAAAAAAGTAGTTTCCATTTTAGCATTAACCATCCTATTAATGAACAGTACTTATTCTCAAACCGAATCCCTATTTATGTCACCCATTGAATTACGCATTGCTTTTACAAATGAAAGTCCTTTATTACAATGGGATTCATGGGAAGAAGTAAACACTAGTTACTACTTAATTGAAAAACAAGTGGGAGCAGAACCTTTTACACCCATAGCCACCATAAAAGCAGGTGGGTCAACTTACGGGTTAAAACAATATCAATTTGAAGATTTTGATATGGATACCACCGCCCCAGCAAACTATCGATTAACTTTGGTATGGATGGACGGTTCTAGAAAAAGCTGGACACTAAATCAAGACCTAACCGCTGGTAACTAACTGTAATTCATTTTATTTACTTTTACAACAACAACCAATAAATCAATCAATTATGTCAAGTGAAAATACCAATGAAAAATACCCCATTCAATCTTTTGGAATTGAAACCGTGGGAAAATCTGGGATTATTTATCATTTTAACATTATTTCCCTTCCTCCCTTAATTGATGTAAATGGCAATTCAATAGATTACCTTTTTAGCAAAGGTGAAGTGGATACCAACTCCAATACCTTAAAATACACCATCACATTGCCTGAAGGGGCAATCGTTTCAGAAA
>JBMYWA010000017.1:0-34597 GCA_049606935.1 Salibacteraceae bacterium | reverse complement strand
AACTTCAAAAACCATTTTTCAATGGTAAACCAAGAGATGCTTGCCAACAGAATAGTAAACCCAAAAAAGCCCACGAAACCTATGTACTTATTCTCAATAAAAATGGAGTTTGGGTCCCAATAATAAAACAAAGAAGGAATAAATAAGTGGATCATATAAATCCCATAACTAATCTTTCCGAGATATGAAACAATAGGATTTTGTAAAACCAATTGGTAAAGTCCTTTGGGGTTGAAAGTTACCTTCACTATTAAAACAGCGAAAAAAAACACCCAAATCAATTGCATAACAACTACTTTAAAAAACACATCTTCTGGAAAAAACACTCTGTATAAAACGGTCAACACACAAACAAAAAACAATGCTCCCAACAGCCTAGTATCTGCCAAGGAAGCAAACCAAGTTTTAGAATAAATGGATAGGTAACCAATCACCCCGCCAACTCCAAGACTATAAAAATTTGAAAAAAAGCCAGAATCAGCTTCTGCCCAATTACCAAAATAGCTCAGCATCAGAGTCTTGTACAACAGTGAAATCACAATTAAACCAGAGGCTAGTTTTAAAAAATATTTTAACGGAATAGTTAAAACAAAAATTGGCCATATTAAATAAAATTGCTCCTCTACCGCCAAAGACCATAAATGTGAAAAATCACCCAAATCTATCTGTGGGTTAATTGAATGGTAAATATTAATAGAATAGGATAATAACCAAGGTATCAATTCTCTATACTGCGTATATCCCATAAAAAAAACAATCCCAATAGTAACAAAATACAATGGAAAAATTCTAACGGCTCTTCTTCCATAAAACACCTTCAAGCTTTTACCAATTCCCTGATTTTTGTGCTGCAATAATATTCTTGTGATTAGAAAACCACTTAAAACAAAAAAGAGGGTCACCCCATAAACAAAAGGAATATTAATTGCCACAACATTTCCTACTTGCCATTGCACATAATGCGCTATGGCAACCATAAAAATGGCTAAAAATCGTAACCCATCTAGTTGTTTGTAATACTCCACAGTAAGTTAGTTCTAGAATCGAAAATAAACGTTTCTATTTTACAAAAAGCATTATTCATTTATTATTTAAATAGGATTTCTAGAATTACTTTTGAGAAAATCACAAGTTTATGATTAAAGCCAAATTAGTTGAAAATCATCTACAGTTTAATAGGCCGGCAGGAACCTCAAGAGGTGTTTTAACCGAGAAACCCACTTGGTTTATAGTTCTGCAACATCAACTCACAAAAAGTTTTGGTGTTGGAGAGTGTAGTTTAATTCCTGGGTTAAGTATTGACCCGTTAGAAACCGTAGAATCTACACTAATTGAAGTTGTAAACCGTATTAATAATAATGATATTCCTTCACTTAAGGAATACACCAATTTTCCTGCTATTCAATTTGCGCTAGAAACGGCATTACAAGACTTGGCTTTTGAACCCGATTTTACTCCTTACCCAGGGCTATTTTCGAATAGTAAAAAACAAATTCAAATAAATGGTTTAATTTGGATGGGCTCAGAAGACTATATGGCTCAGCAAATCACGGAAAAATTAAAGCAGGGATTTAACTGTGTGAAGCTAAAAATTGGCGCAATTGATTTTGATACTGAATTGAGTCTTCTAAAATCAATCCGAAGAAAATTTTCTGATTCTGAAATTGAAATTAGAGTAGATGCAAATGGAGCTTTTAAACCCGATGAGGCAATCCGGAAGCTCGAATTACTTTCTAAATTCAACATCCACTCCATTGAACAACCTATAAAGCAAGACCAATGGAATTATATGGCTGCCCTTTGTGCAAATAGCCCTATTCCCATTGCTCTGGATGAAGAATTGATTGGAGTTATTGACCACGGTGACCAACAACAAATGCTAGACTTCATTAGACCGCAATACATTATTCTAAAACCGAGTTTAGTTGGGGGCATTCAAGCATGTAATGAATGGATTCAAATTGCAGAAAAACGTAGTATTGGGTGGTGGGCCACTTCGGCATTAGAGTCAAATATTGGGTTGAACGCTATTGCCCAATGGGCTTCAAACTTGGATACCAAAATGCCACAAGGACTTGGAACCGGGCAGTTATTCTCGAATAATATTCATTCGCCATTAACCATCAAGAATGGTCATTTACTAAATGATCCCAATTTAAATTGGAATAAATCCATTTTAACGTAATGAAAAAAGATTCTATTACACTTAATGGAGAGGAAGTAAATCTTGCCGCTGCTCAATTAAAGTTGAATAATGACCTACCAGAATGGGAACGACATATATTTCAGTTTTTATGCGAGTGGTGGAATAATTCTACGGATGTTTTAGTAAACACCTCTGGCTCTACGGGCACACCTAAAACTATTAAACGGTCAAAAAACAAAATGCGAATTAGCGCACAAATGACTGGTGAATTCTTCAATTTTAAGGCACAACAAAAGGCATTGTTGTGTTTGCCTGCAAATTTCATTGCCGGAAAAATGATGCTTGTTAGAGCTATGGAATGGAATTTAGACCTAGATTACATTGAACCAAAAATTGACTTGCAGATTCCTAAAACGAATTACTATTTCTCTGCCATGATTCCTGCGCAGGTAGAAACTTGTATTGATAATTTACAAAAAATTTCGAATCTTTTAATTGGTGGAGCTCCCGTAAATTCATCACTTGAAAAGGAATTAACACCCTTGCCTACCCATTTCTATGTTTCGTATGGAATGACCGAAACAGTGAGTCATGTTGCCATTAGAAATTTACAAAAAGAAAATAATCAAATTTATACGGCACTTAATGATGTAAGCTTTACCACTACAGCTCAGGATGAATTAATCATTTCAGCACCTCGATTATTGAACACCCCAATAACCACCACAGATGTGGTTTCGTTGATAAATAAGTCTCAGTTTAAATGGGTTGGAAGATCTGATTTTATGATTAACTCAGGAGGGCTAAAAATCTCACCAGAGTCTATAGAAAGGAAATTGACATCTATCATTCCAAGTCCATTTTTCATTCACAAGGAAGCAAATGAAAAATGGGGAGAAGCACCAATTTTGGTAATTGAAGGTGATGAATTTTCAACCCAAGAGCTCTTAAAAAAAATACGAACAGTTTTACCGAAGCCAGAAGTTCCAGTGAGCGTAAAATTTTCTCCATTATTTACCACTACAAGAAATGGCAAACTAAATAGAATTGCTACCTTTAACTCTATAAAATGAACGACTTTATAAAACATATATTCAGCCCTTGGAAGGTAATGGTAGTTTCAATCCTCACTTCTATTGTTTTATACGTGGGTTTATCGGTTATTATCGAGATCCCGAATTTTGTACTTGGCCTATTTCTATCGGCAATAATACCGGCTATTATCTCATTACCAATTGCATACTTATTCATCCAGTACACTAACAAAATAGCACAACAAAACGAGGAGTTAACTCGATTAGATTTCACGACAAAAAAAATGTTTTCTGTAATAGCGCATGATATAAAAAATCCGATTACTACCATAAAAACCGTTTTAAATGCTCACCAAGATGGCCACCTAAATGCCTCAGAAACTAAAGATTACCTTTCTTCATTAAACCAAAAAACAGATCAACTATTGGATTTAATTGATGATTTACTTTCTTGGTCTCAAAAACAAATAAATCATGAAGAGCTAACCATAGAAACCTTTAGCGCTGGAGAATTAATTCAACCCACCCTAGAATTATATAACGAAGAAATTCTGCAAAAGAACTTATCCATACAGGTAAACAATACCAACACAATAATTTCATGCGAAAAAGGGTCGTATTCGTTTATGATTCGAAATATTGTTCAGAACGCCATTAAATTTTCATACCCTAACGGAATAATTACCATTGATGTAATTAAAAAGAATAGTAACACCTATACCATTATTCGAGATACTGGAAAAGGGATATCTGCTAAAAATCTACGTAAGCTTATAGAAACCAATGAAATTTTCACTACCCGAGGTACCAAAATGGAAAAAGGCACTGGAATAGGGATTCAAACTTCGCACTATTTTGCCAAACTAAACGGAGGTAAAATTGATATTGAAAGTAAGGAGGGCAAAGGAACATCGGTTACTATTTCCTTACCCACGGAATAAATAGATCTTTTACTCTATTGCTCTTTGTTCAATGTAATTCTCCCATCTTGAAATTACATTTTGCATATCCTCTGGTAATTCCGACTCAAAAAACATTCTTTCTCCGGTAGTTGGATGTGTAAACCCCAAACTCTTTGCATGCAAGGCTTGCCTTTGTAAAATAGCAAAGCAGTTATTTACAAAGGCTCTATATTTGGTAAAAACGGTTCCTTTCCAAATTCGAGTTCCATCATAATCTAAATCACCAAAAAGTGGGCGGCTTAAATGACGAAAATGGGCTCTAATTTGATGGGTACGACCTGTTTCTAACTTACATTCCAATAACGAAACGTAGCCTAAATCTTTGATTTTTCTAAAATTCGTAACCGCTTCCTTACCATACTCTCCATCCGGAAATACAGCCATTAACTTTCGGTTTTTCAAACTTCTACCAATATGTCCTTCAATACGTCCTTCATCACCTGGGTCTCCCCAAACTAAAGCTATATACTTACGTTCTATTTCACGCTTTGCAAATTGCTCGGATAAAT
This sequence comes from Salibacteraceae bacterium, assembly GCA_049606935.1. Taxonomy (GTDB): domain Bacteria; phylum Bacteroidota; class Bacteroidia; order Flavobacteriales_G; family Salibacteraceae; genus CAJXZP01. The sequence continues at coordinate 29,946 of JBMYWA010000017.1, read as the reverse complement.
GCATTAAGGCATGCTCTGTTTTACCTACAATCATTAAACCTGTTGTAAGCTTATCAATTCGATGAACAATTCCCGGTCTATCCGCTCCATTTGGGCTATCAGCCAAATTATTCACGTGATACAATAAGGCATTTACCAAAGTCCCGGTAGTGTTTCCTTGCCCAGGATGCACCACCATTCCGGCAGGTTTATTTAATACAATTACATCGTCATCTTCGTAAACAATATCTAATGGAATGTTTTCAGCTAATAACTCTGATGGCTCCGTTTCTTTAGGGAAAATAACTCGAATATGATCACCAGGCATTACCTTATAGTTTGTTTTCACCACAGAACCATTCACGGTAACATTACCCTGTTTTACTCCACTTTGTACCTTAGTTCTTGATATTCCAGCAATCTTATCGCCTAAAAATTTATCAATTCTAATATGACCCTGACCTAAATCAACATCAATTAATATCTCCTCAAAAAACTCAGGATTTTGATCGTTATTTGGTTGTTCTTCTTTCAAACTAATGCTGAATAAGTAATTTTTTAATACTCGAAACTTTTGTTTCTAGATTTTTGACCTGTACCACATACAGACCAACTGGCAAATCGGCAACGTTAAGTGTGCTATAATACCCACAATTAAACCTCATCACTTCTATTCCTAACATAGAAGTTAAAATAACTTCATTATTACTAGAATAAAATTCTAAATTAACTCTGGTATTGGCTGGGTTAGGATACATCTGGAAGTCTGAGGTGTAATCATCTACTTGGTCAACCGAGACTGGAAACGGGTTAGTTTCATTCCCAAATTCAGGGCGAATAAACAATGATCCTTCATAGCTTGAATTATACCAAGAATTACCCACATTGTAAAAATTCTTGCTCTGACTATCCATATTTTTATCTAGTCCAATAAAAACTCTTTTATCCAATTGTTCAATTCCAACAAAAATTTGACCTTCCACTTCAATTGGTTCTTCTAACTTAAAGCCTTGAACTAGGTCTCTGCCACCTGCATAAACGGGGTATTGCAGAAAGCTTTCGTAGAGCAATACCTCTGGTGAAATGCTTTTCCACACTTTTAATCTAAAAGCTCTATCAATAATGCTTTCATATGATCTTGGAAAGTAAATATTTATAGCCCTTAAGGAATCAATTACCGGAACATTGTATTCAACAGCAATTTGAGCTCCGGCAGAAGTTACAAAGTAGGCACTTTCCGCAGAACCATCGTCATACGCATACTGTGTACCAAATTGTTGATGGAAAAATGCGGTATCGTTGAGCTCATTAGAATCTGGACTTACCCTTACTCTGTACTGTACCTCAAAAGATTTAATGGAATCAGAACTGGTTCTAGGGTACTCCTCTGAAAATCTACTTATCTGTCCACCTTTTTGAAGTGCTCCAAACTGAGGGTCAATAGCGGTATCACTGCTAAAAATTGGGGCCAAATTCCCATCTTCAAAAACATTAAACCATGAACTGGCCAAATGGCTAATGTCTCCAAGGTTTCTATATTCTATCAGCTGCTCAGTTTTCATTAAATTAGTAGTTGCGTTTTTATAATGAGACCATGGCATTTGATAATAATCCTGTAATAAAGAATATCCCGGATGAATTAAGCCAACATCTGTAAACGTGGAATCAAATTCATCACGATCCTCATCTAGCCTAACATAATCCACATTCCAGTGATCAAAATTTCCTGAAACAGACGCATAATTCTTAAATCTAAATTTAAACCCATCTAAAAAGTAAATAGGGTTTTGAATTCGAATCAATACGTTTTTAAAAGGATGCACTGGGCCTCCTGCCACACTCCATACATTATTCCATTTATCAGTAAATGGGGAGTAAAACTCTAAAACTAAAGAATCCTCAGTTTCTGGCTGATCTCCAAGACCTTGAGGTTGATATTGAAAGCTGAGGTAAATAGTATCAAATAAATAGTTATAGTCACTACCATTAGGCCGTGATTTTAAGAATATTGGTTTAGACTCTAAAATATCGGCTACCTGATACGAATTTGGGTTCATTGTTGGGTCATAGGGAACACCCGTTGAATCTAACCCGTCAAATGTCGCCATACCCAGTGTTACGGGGTCTTCAGAATATGTGTAATTATGTAATGCATTATTATTACGCCAAATTGATGTTCCTTCACCCAAATCAGGAACAATCACCACCGTATCGCTAAAATTAATGTAATCTCTATTTGGTGGGTGATTGGTAAAAACCACATCATTAATAACCAAAGTATCCTGTCTTGCCCATACTGTATCTGTATCTACAACCATTTGATAATCGGTGCGTGATAAATGAGTGATGTAAACTTCTGGTGTTTTTACCGAGTCCCAAAACGGGTTATTAATATCTGTACTATCTATCCAAAAATAATAGGATGTATCCGTCATTGCCTGAAAGGTTTTCTGATAGACTCCATCCACCAAAAAATTTTGCCATATCAGGGTGTCTGTTAATGTGTTGGCGGTATCAAATGTGTATTTCTTAAACCTATTAGTGGCAAAATCATCTAGTATTGGTAAGTGATTGGTATCAAATTTAAACTCGTAGCTATAATCATCTCCAGTCTTAAAGTTCTGTTTCTTTTGGCTTTCAATTTGCAACAACTCATTACCTAACAATGGGGCTACCCCCTCTTGAGCAGATACATTAATAAAAAGAACTACAAGAATTGAAGTGATTAATTTATTCATTGCTAATACTATTGGAATCTGAAACGATTAACTCAATTCCTTCAACTTTATTACTATCTAAAGTAAAAAACAGTTCAAAAGCTTGACCTTGCCTTACTTCATTGTTTGTGTCATATACGGGATTCTGTCGATACACAAATGCATTTATAGAATCCAACTCATTTACTGCAGAAGTATCGTATTCGTAATACCCTACATTGAGACCGCGAGAGTATAACAACTCCTTAACTTGAGCAAGGTTTAATTTGTATAGGTATGGAACGGGTATTTTTTCACTTCCTATGCCTTCTCCAATAATAAGCGATAATGAGCTCCCTTTTTCTATTCTTGTGCCAGGTAAAACCTCTTTCCCTTTATGTATAACACCAATTACACAGTTATCACATTCAGCTGGTTTGTAAATTAATGAATCTACTTTAAGCCCATAGGTTTCTATTTTACTCACCACCTGTCTAACTGTAATATCTCTAAGCTCTGGCAACAAAATACTTGGAGGAACTACCGAGTTTATTGTTAAATACACTTTTCTGTTTGACTTTACATTTTCTCCAGCGTGAGGTAATTGCTCTAACACTATTCCGCCAGGTTCGGAGGGATTAAAAACGGAGTCTGAAATTTCAAACCTCAGTTGTTTATCTGAAATAAATTCATCTATTTCAGAGTAATGAAAGCCTTCAAAAGAAGGAACTTCTACAAAATCATCATGTTTAGTATAGTCATTTAAAAACAACGACACCCCAAAAACGGCCAATACCACAATTGCAAGCATGGCAAATAAACTTATCCATAAAGATTTGGATAATAAAAAATGAAAAAAATTCTTCAAAGTTGGTGCTTTTTATCAGCAGCAAATATAACCGTTTCCTTATTCATCCTTTACCTTTTTACGGATGTTATCATTTTAAACTCGCTAAATTCTGAATCGTTATTTTAGTCTTATTCCAAAAGACTTTCCAACATTAATGTCTTGGTAATTTCAAATAAGAAATAGCAAAAAAATTGATTTTTAAAATAATTTCGACCCCATAATTACGCGGGTATGAAAGAACAAAAAAACATTGCAATTGTTGCAGGCGGTGGCTCATCAGAACATGGGGTTTCTATGAAAAGTGCCGCAGTTGTGGATTGTAATCTTAAAGATGCATTTAACACTTTTGTAATTGAAATGACCGTATCAAATTGGATATATCATCAAAACTCAATTTCTTACGAAATTGACAAAAATGATTTTTCGTTAAATATAGATGGTAAGGTTATTCGGTTTGATTTTGTTTTTATCGCTATTCATGGTACCCCAGGTGAAGATGGCAAGCTGCAAGGATATTTTGACATGATCAACATGCCATATTCCTCTTCAAATCTTTTAGCTTCTTCGCTTAGTTTTAATAAAGGGGTGTGCAATGATTATTTAAAAAATCACGGAATCAATGTAGCAAAATCAATTCAGCTTTTTGAGGGCTTTAAATATGATGCCGATGAAATTGTTTCAAATCTTGGCTTACCATGCTTTGTAAAATCCAATCAATCTGGCTCTAGCTACGGAGTTAACAAAGTTTATAGTAAAGACCAATTGCCTGCAGCTATTGAAGATTCCTTTAAATATGACAAACAAGTTTTAATAGAATCATTCTTAGATGGTAGAGAGGTAACATGTGGAGTAACAAATTTTGACCATAAAATAACTGCCCTACCAATAACCGAAATAATTACCGATAATGACTTCTTTGATTTTGAAGCAAAATATAAAGGTGAGTCAAAAGAAATAACTCCCGCTAATTTAGATCCGGCAATAAAAAAGAAAGTAGAGAATGCAGCTAAAAAGGTATTTCAAATTTTAAATTTGAACGGAGTTGCTCGTGTAGATTTCATTATTCAAGACAACGAACCATTTATGATTGAGGCTAATACGGTTCCTGGTATTTCTGCTCAAAGCATAATTCCACAACAAGCCGTGGCAGCTGGATACACATTACCCGAGTTTTTCCAAAAATGGGTGAATCATGGGTTAAAGTAAAGTTCTTACCTTTTTAAAAACTCAATTAGTTTTTTTACCGCTAACCCCCTATGACTAATTGCATTTTTTTGATCCATAGACATTTGTGCAAATGATTGATTAAAACCTACTGGCTGAAATATGGGGTCATATCCAAAACCATCCGTACCTGAATAATCTTTTAATATTTCGCCTTTACAGATTCCCTCGAAATAATACTCCTTTCCAGTTAATATTAAACAAATAACTGTTTTAAACTGAGCTTTTCGGTTGGCCTTATTTTTTAATTCCTTCAATAGCTTTTCGTTATTATCAGAAAAACTAGCTTGCTCACCGGCATACCTAGCTGAAAAAACTCCTGGTCTTCCTTCTAAACTTTCTACTTCCAAACCAGTATCATCGGCAAAACAATCTACTCCCAGTTTATCATATAAAAACCGCGCTTTAATTAATGCATTTGCTTTCAAAGTACTTCCCGTTTCTGGGATATCCTCAAATATTCCGGCCTCTTTTAAACCTTTCAAACTTAAATGTGGCACTGCCTGCTTTAATTCTTGGAGCTTGTGCTCATTATTTGTGGCAAAAATCAAGTTCATGAGATTTATATTTTCTTTGCACCCGCATAAAATTGGGATATCATTTCAACTACTTTCCTTCCTTCCTTAGCAGATGTTTTAACCTCTTGCCTACCATTAAGGGTTTCAATAACGTTATCAATCACCTTGTCATGGTTAGACATCGACCCTTCATAAAAGCCGTAATTATTGGCTGGGGATGAAATAGGAATATCCTTTATATCAAAGCCGTTTGTAACTTGATAATCTATAGTGTTTAAGTATTTACCTCCTATCTTTATGGTTGCATTTTCGGCAAAAATGGTAATGGATCCTTCCATGTTTTGTTTGTAAGATGAGGTGGTAAAACAAAAATTTCCTAATCCGCCATCTTTAAACTCAAATGAAAAACTACCAGAATCTTCAAATTCTATTAGTTCTTGATGAGATAAGTTTTTTACAACTCCTTGAACATTTTCAACCTCACCAAACAGGTAATAAATAATATCTATAAAATGGCTAAACTGGGTAAATAAGGTACCTCCATCCTGATGGTTGGTTCCTCTCCAAGGAGATTGTAAGTAGTAATTTGAGTTCCTGTTCCAAAAACAATTTACCGAAACCATTAAAAGCTTACCCAGTTTGCCTGCTTCCATTAAATCTTTAACGCTTGATACTGGTGGGTTATATCTATTTTGTTTTACAACAAACATTTTCAAGTCAGCTTCTTCCGCCACACGCTCCATCTCTAAGGCGCTTGAATTAGTGATAGCCATAGGCTTTTCAACTACCACATTTTTATTAGATTTTAATACCTGAATGGCCAAATCTGCGTGACTTCCATTAGGAGTGCAAACATTAACCACATCAACAGTATCATCATTCAACAAGTCAGTTAGAGAACCATAGGCTTTTACTCCATGTTTTTTTGAAAATGACCGCATAATTTCCTCGTCTGTATCAAATACCCCTGAAATCTCACCCTCCAAATGGTTTTTTATATGTTCTACGTGTCTATTAGCAATATGACCGCATCCAATTATTGCAAAATTCTTTTTCATATAATACTTAACTCTTCATTTCCTTAGAAACAAATTCAAAACGCCTATTTAATGCTTGGTTCCAAAAGTAAATTAATCTACATCTCTAAGGGCTTCTATAGCTAGAAATTATCATCTTTGTTATCTATCAAAAAATAACATTTATGAACCGTATTCCAGATTCAGAATTAATAATCAATCCTGACGGAAGTGTATATCATTTACATTTAAAACCAGAACATATTGCCGACAACATTATCGTTGTAGGTGACCCTGGGCGAGTAAAACTCATCTCTTCCTTTTTTGATTCCATTGAATATCAAATATCTAACAGAGAATTTGTTACACATACTGGTACATATAAAAACACAAGATTTACGGTACTGGCTACTGGAATAGGTACGGATAACATTGATATTGTTTTAAATGAGTTAGATGCTGCAGTAAACATTGACCTTAGTACCAAAAAAGTAAAAAACGAAAAACGGTCTTTAAATATTGTACGTATAGGAACTTCTGGAGCATTGCAGTCGGAAATTCCAGTTGATTCGTTCTTATTAAGTGAAAAGGCAATGGGCTTTGACGGATTACTTCACTTTTATTCTTCTGCGTTAGATGTTAATGAAGAAGAAATTTCAAAAGCCTTTTGCAAACATGCCAATTGGAACGATAACTTAGCAAAACCTTATGTAGTTAGTGCAAGCAAGTCTCTTACAAAAAAGCTAGAACAAGGAACAATAAAGGGAATTACAGCAACTGCATCTGGCTTTTACGCTCCTCAAGGCAGGGTGTTGAGATTACCAACTGAAATGCCCAACTACCCTGAAATGCTTTCTTCTTTTTCTTACGAAGGCTTAAAAGTCACAAATTTTGAAATGGAGACTTCTGCCCTTTACGGATTATCAAAAGCACTGGGACACAAAGCTGTAACTCTATGTGCAATAATTGCTAATAGAAAAACCAAACAATTTAGTGAAAATCATGACTTACCAATTCACGGTCTTATTACCCATGTTTTGAACAACTTAACAATTTGATTGTTAAAACTAATTTAGGAAAGTTTTAAAAGACTATTGCTTTCGGAATAGATTTGGCGTACGGCAAATACTGTAAATTTAGTGCGCACACCGAAAGAAATAAATGCTTTAATTAGATTGCTTGATGATCCGGATGAGGACATCTATGGTCATATTAAAGACGAGTTAAAGTCCTTTGGACAGGATGTAATTCCCAAATTAGAATCGCATTGGGAAAAGAACCGACTTGGAATTTTATTTCAAAACCGTGTAGAAAACCTAATTCATGAAATCCAATACGGATCATTAGAAGACCATTTGTTAGAGTGGTGGAAAGAAGATAAACCTGATTTATTAGAAGGTGCTACTTTGGTTTCAAATTACAAATACCCAAATCTTGGTCTAGACGAAATCAACGATAAAATTACAAAGTACACTCAAGAAATTTGGCTAGAACTTAATGATTACCTTACCGCTCTTGAAAAAATTAAGTTAATTAATCATTTCATTTTTGATGTTCATGGTTTTGCTGGAAACATTGCTGGCTTTCACGATCATCAAAATTCTGTTTTAAAAGATGTTTTAGATTCTAAAAAGGGCAATCCTCTTTCATTATCTATTTTATACATTTTGATTGGGCGCCAACTCGATTTACCTATATATGGAGTTAATTTGCCCCGTCACTTTGTTGTAGCATATCTAGATCCATACCAACTTACCAACCCTATTGAAGATTCGCCAGTACTTTTTTACATTAACCCATTTTCAAAGGGAGATGTGTTTGGACCGGAAGAATTAAGTGAATTCTTAGCTAAAATTGGTGTAGAAGAAAAAGAAGAGCACTTTAAACCGTGTAATAGTAAATCAATATTAAAGCGAATGCTAAATAATTTGATTTATGCTTATACCAAGAACGGAGAATTACAAAAGGCAGAGGAAGTAAAAAGGCTTAGTCGGGTAATTACCCCAAATCAAAGCGAAGATTAACCCACAATTTTTGCGAAAGTCTTAAAAATTATTGTTAAGTCAGTAAAAAAACCTTGAGTTTCTATATACTGCATATTAAGTCTTAATTTATGAGGCATCACTTCTTCAATATAAGTTTTTTCGGGGTTACTTGATTGCGCTAATAACTCGCTTTCCTTCACATATTCTAGGGTAGCTAAATCTGACAGTCCTGGTTTTACAGAAAGTACTTTTAATTGCTCAGCAGTATATAATTGAACATATTGTTTCACCTCAGGGCGAGGCCCTACAACACTCATTTCCCCTCTTAGAATATTTAAAAGTTGAGGAAGTTCGTCTAACTTATATTTACGCAGATAATATCCTACATTAGTAACTCTGGGGTCTCTATCACCAATGGTAATTTTTACACCATCAGAATCAGGCCTCATAGTTCTAAACTTAAAAAGCTTGAACTCCTTGCCATTTAAACCTACCCTGTTTTGTTTGTAAAAAACGCCTCCTTTCGAATCCAATACAATAAGAATAGATACCAAAATAAAAAATGGAGACACCAATATTAACACTAATAATGATGAAACAATATCAAAAAGGCGCTTTAGCATTAGTTACAACTTCAAAACTTTTTTCACTGATTTTTCTACTGCAGCTACCACCTCTTCGATTTGCTCATCTGTAAGGTCGTAAAAAATGGGCAAACTAATTTCTTGTGTATAGTTTTTAAATGATACTGGAAATTCATTCATATCATATCCTTTATACTTATAGTATGAAAGCATGGGCAACGGCTGATAATGAACATTAACAGATACATCTAAATTAGAGATTTCGAAGATTATTAAGTTACGCTGTTGCTCTGTTATATCCTTAATTCTAAGTAAATATAAATGGCAATTAGAAATCTTGTCTTTCGTTTCATTAGTAGGTATCCATGCCCAATCATTCTTACCAAGAAGCTCGTTATATTTTTCGTAAATGTACCTGCGTTTCACTAGGGTATCATTCTCATATCTTTCTAACTCCACCAAGCCTATAGAGGCTAAAATATCGGTCATGTTATATTTATACCCAGCCTCCACTACATCATATCTCCAGCCACCTTTTTTTACTTTAGCAAAAGCATCTTTAGTTTGGCCATGAAGCGACTTAATATTTAGGTCATTATACATTCTTTGCGGATCAAACCTTTTGGGCAGCATCAAAGAAATTGCACCTCCTTCAGCAGTAGTTAGATTTTTTACTGCATGAAAAGAAAAAGCAGTTGCGTCAGCTAAAGTACCAGAGTTTCTCCCCTTGTAAACAGAACCTATAGAATGCGCTCCATCAGCGAGTATCATTATCCGTCCCAAAAGTTCCTGAACTTCTGTTTTAGGGGTGAATTTAGATTTTACCTTTGACTCTCTAACTAATTCAAATAATTCTTCGTAGTCGCAAGGAAAACCTCCAATATCTACGGGAATAATAACCTTGGTTTTTTCATTAATCAATGATGCAATTTTGGTAACATCAATATTAAAATCATCAGAATTCACATCACACATAACGGGTGTTGCTCCGCTATGAACCACCGCATTTGCCGTGGCTGTATATGTATATGCTGGAATAATTACCTCATCACCCGGACCAACACCAAACCAACTAAGCATTAACTCCATACCAGCCGTTCCACTATTGAGACATACAGTTGCTTCAGCTCCGGTATACTCTGTTATTCGTTTTTCAAACAACTTGGTTTTTGGACCAGTAGTAATCCATCCCGAACGAAGAGCGTCTACTACTTCTTCAATTATCTTATCATCAATTCTTGGTGGAGAAAATGGAATCATATCTTATTCTTATGAAATGCAAAAGTAGTGAATATACAGTTATCTAATCCTCATAGGTAAAGAAAACAACAGAGTTTAACAAGGCAAAATATATTACCCCTGCTTGTGTATTTAACACCGATTCGGTTAGGAAATTAATGAGTAAAATAAGTAAAAACAAAGGAAAAAATAGCTTCCCATTCCGAATAGATTTCCACATGGGCCAAAACAATCCAAATAGTAAAAAACCTAAGCCTATTCCTCCCAGAGCTATTTGAGTTTGTAAAAATTGATTGTGGGCATTTAAATTATCTCGAACTGCTCGAACTATCTTATCTTTAGCAAACACCTGCTGCAATTCTCTATTCACATCTCCAGTACCCACGCCAAAGAGCCAGTTTTCTTTCACCAGTGGCATGGCCGATTTCCACATAGCTAAACGCACTCCAGAACTTGACTTACTGCTTGATACATCTACCTTTCTAATTTTTGAAGAGAACTGGGTAATTGGATAAACTATTGCCAATGAAACCACTATTGTGGCAAATAGAGCATATAATACTTTTTTCCATTTCATTCTTGGAAAAATCAAGTACAAAAATGCATACAGTAATAACACAGTAAGTGTTAACAATCCTGTTCTAGATGACAAATGATAAACCCCAACCACAAGAAACCCTAACAATGCGAAGTGCCTAAATTTTGGTTTATCTCGAGTGTGAAAGATCAAAACCAATAAACTAGCAATTGCAAAGTTGGTGTACATGGAAAAATATGATGGATGGTGAAAGTAGGACAATAAACCATAGTAAAAAACATCCAAGTTTCCTGTGTTTTGATAATTCACAAATGCTAAAACAAACTGAATAATAGTTGCCAAAGTAACCCCTGCAATAAATGTTTTTATCAGTCCGTAAACATTAAATTTACTGATTAATCCGGAGGTAAGTAAACTTAATGGCACCAACAACAAAGTTAGCTTTACCTCTAAGTCAAATAAGGCTTCATTTAGGTTAATAGAATAAAAAACACCTACAACAGTAAAAAGATAAAATGCGGTGAAAACAAAAATAGGAAACCGCCTTTTTTTAAAGTAATAAACGCGATCACTCCAACTTACAGAAAACAAATGGAGTACAAAAAACAATACTAAACTTATTGGAATGATTCTTTCCTGAAAGGAGAGAAGAAAAACAATAGCATGCAAGGCATACAAATTGATTTTTTGCAAAGAAATAGACGATATGTTTTGCAGTAAACCCAACTACCTTGACGTGGAAAAGTTAGCTCCTCCAGGTTTTTTATTTAACACATTTACTAAAAGGAGTCCTTCTAAATAACCTATACCATAACTAATATGAATTAATGGAAAAACAAATGGCAATATCCAGACCAAACCAAACCTTCCCTTTCTAAGAGAAATGCTAACCGAGACTAGAATGGTAACAATTAGGTAAACCGCTAATAAAGCAAACCATACATAATTGAGGTACCAAGGAACTACAAACAAAATAGAACCCAACAACAAGAAAATAACAAATAATGGAGGTATAAATTGACGTGCCGTTGCTGGAGAACCAAGTTTTAGATTTACCAATGGTTTAAATAGCCCATATTGATAAAACATTTTTGTCATTTTAAAAATTGAACCCCTAGCATAATATTCTATTTCCACATCTGGAATTAAATATATTTTCCCACCATTCTTTATTATACGACCATTAAACTCATCATCTTGGTTTCTGATAAGGTCTGTATCAAACACTCCTATTCGATCAAACACTTCACGGGTAAAACAGCCGAAGGGAACGGTATCCACCTCTTTAACCTTTTTATTTTCCAACCTGTAACTGGCATTTCCTATACCCAAAGGATGCGATGTTGCAAGTGCAATTGCATTGGCAATCAATCCATTATTCACTGGAGTGGTCACCCACACACCACCAACATTGTCCGCTTTAAGCCGAATTAGTTCCTCCACTAGTCGAGAAACGTAATTAACAGGGTATTTTGAATGCGCATCTAAACGTACAATCACATCCCCTGTTGATTTTTCAATAGCATAGTTTAAAGCATAGGGAACCACACGCTCAGGGTTGTTGATTAGCACAACATTAGAGTGATTTTTAATATACCCTTTTATCAGCTCACAGGTTCTATCATTACTTTCTCCGTCAGCAATAATTACCTCTAACAAATGGTTAGGATAATCTTGAGCCATGATAGATTCTAACGTTTTAATAATAAACGCTTCTTCGTTTCTAGCTGGAATAATGATGGATACTTTGTGTGACATTCTGTTATTTAACGCAACAAAGATTAGAATTCTAGTTTTCTATTTACCAAACATCTAACTTTTTTATTAACCAACTAGTTTTATATGTTTAATTTGCAACTGAATTTTTTTTTATGAATCCAACAGACAACGTAGGGCTAACTGACTTTCTAGTTTTAGTTTATAAATTCGTTAAACGAAATTTATTAATTTTAAGCATTTCCACCGTTTTTGGTTTTGGAGTATCTCTTCTTTACACCAGCCAAAAAAGCCATTATTTTAATTCAGAAATGGTTGGGTTTTCAAATGTAATTGAGAAAACAACCCTCCTTGAAATCTTAAATCCATTGAGCGCTTTAGTTCAAGAAAAGAACCATCAAGAAATTGCCAATTTGCTAAATCTATCCAAAGAGAAAGCAACAAAAATAAGGTCTTTAGAATTTGCCGATGCTAGACATCTTGTTACCTCTCACGCACCAAAAACAACCGACAAGAAATTAGGGGAACTAATTGTTATCAAGGCTTCGGTATACGACCAACAGATTCTTGAAGATTTAAGTAATGGAATAAAACATTATTTGAGTTCTAATCCATACATCAGTTCCACCCACCAATTAATGGCAGAAAAAAACAAAAGACTAATTGTAGAAATCTCTAATAACATTTCTCTTATTGACTCCTTAAATAGGTCTATGCTGCAGCAGCAAGAAGCCTCTATTTCATTTCAACAAATTCAAAACCCAAATAACTATGGCGAGGCTCTTTTGATGCTCGAAGATTTCAAAGTGATTTCTACCACCTTAAAACCTTTTACCATTGTATCTAGTTTTTATAATGCTTCTAAACCGGCCAATAAAAACATTTTAATAATAACGGTGATTACCGTTACTTTTTTTGTTATTGGCTTAATGATTGTTTTCGTGAAGGAACTTGCTCAATTGGCTGCAAAATAAGGCTCGAATTTTTCTCTTTTATTGGAGAGGTAAACAATATTAACCAAAACAAAATATCCATTAATGAAATCCCCCAAAAGAAAGCATATTGGGTTATTCCATAAATTAAAATAGGTAAGACGTATACCCAATTATTTTTATTAATATTCCTAAATACCAAAACAAAATACAACATGGCAATAAAAATGCCATTGGTTGCAATAACCTCTATGTAGGAATTATGGGCATGATAACCATCTAGCCATAACTTTACAGAATTGTTACCAAAAACCAAGTTCTCGTAAATAAAATTCCCAAAATCTTGCCATAAATACTCCCTTCCTGTTAGCTCAACAGTTCCGGTATTTCTTGTGACTTGATCTATTATTTTTTGTCCGTAAATGAACCCTCCTGTAGCCAAAGCCACCCCACCAAAAACAAAGGAAATAAAACCTAAAATTGCGTTTTCTAATTTGTAGTTCATTTTCAAAAACTCGGTTAACTGGCTAATTACCAAATAAATTGCTAGAGAAAGAAAAACCGACCTATTAAACGTAAATACTATAGCGGCAACAAACAAAGCCTTCACCAACCACCACACTTTACTTTTAAACCCATAAAAATCAATTAACACCCAACCTATAAAGAGTTTAGCCGCAATATGGCTAGAGCTTTCACTTATTCCCAAAGGCCGTTGATTATAAGCCAAATCACCCTCTTGAAATGATCTAAAACCAGCTAAAGATGAATCAAAGGAAGAAATACCCAACATCCATTCCAAAATAACCACAATAGCCTCCATACATATAAAGGCTACCAATATTTTAGCATCCATTTTATTAAAGCCCACCACAATAATGTAAGTAGGTATCATTAAAATAAAATATGGAAACAAAGTATTTAAATCTCCTATTTCATTCCAATGAATCAATCTATTAATGGTACTAAACAGAATTATTAGCATCACCATTAAAAAGTTCCAGTTCACTGGATGCAAAGAGTCTTTATAAAAAAAATTAAAATGCCCCAACAGCATTTTCCTTTCCCTTATGGAAATGTACAAGAAAGCCAGCAAAAAAAAGAACTGAGGAAAATATGCCGTTGTGGGCAGATATGACAACAAACCAATCATTCTTTTTACTTAACGTACCTTGCTTTAATTAAAAACCAATACCTACTATGAGACCTCATAACGGAGTCACAAATGTATATCGTTTTATAAGTAATCAATGTTAATTCTAATTTGAAAAATTTAAATTAATCCCCCTTTTACTTTTGCCTCCACATGATGGGAAAAAATATTTCTATTCCTTCATCAACAAATTTTGAAAAAATCATCTAAATAAATAATTAAACAACAATTGATATAATTTTCTACTTATTTCAAAAGCAAGCCGCGGTTTAGTATTTTTACAATCTCATTAACTAATTGGGAGTTTTTATAGTTTAAAAGGATAATTTGACTAAAATCGTTATTTTTCATATTAAAAAATTAGGGAGACAGACTCGCGGAACTCTGGAAATAGCTCAATCTGTTTTAATTTTACCTATTGAAAATAATTCAATCTTAACTCCTAAAAAGTCTCATTAAAAAACTGCAGAATAAAAAAGCTGTAAAACATGAAAAAGAAAAATCTTTTTTTAGTAGAAACGCCTTTTCAACTATTAAACGCAGTTGAGGCCATTCATGTGTTTCCCGCTCAACAAAATGATGTGCAAGTGAGATTTAGCGACTCTGGAAAAAATGACGCTCAGCTAAAAAGCTTACTCCAAGAAATTAGTTTTTCAAAAAATGTGATCGTAAAAACCTTCTTTATTAAAAGCGAAAAAAGATCTGGTTTTGATTTTCTTAAAATGTGCTATTACTTCCTTAAATTTAGACTTTTAACAACCCGTTATAAACATGTTTTTATTGGTAATTACGATTCTAGGTTAATCCAATTAATTATTCCGTTTACTGCAAATACTATTTTATTGGATGACGGCTTAAAAACCATTAACATCCAAAAAAATTTCACACCAAAAAAATTCTATGACTGGTTTACCATATTTGATTTAAAGCCAGTTAAAGGCCAAAAAATTTACTCAAACCAATTAACCAATCTAAGAACCCATATAGATAAACATGGTAAAAAAAGGAAAACAATTCTTTTCATAGGGTCTAAACTAAGCGAGGAAAAAATAATTAGCGAAGATTATAATATAGAAATAATAAAAAGAGCCATAAGCCACTATTCTGAATCATCCATAACATATGTAGCTCATAGAAGTGAAAGTCAAAGAAAGCTAAATAAAATACAGCAAATACAGAATGTTGAGGTTCTTCAATTACCATACCCCTTAGAATTACTGCCTATGTACGGTGAATTTTCACCCACTGTAATAATCTCTTTTTTCTCAACGGCTTTAATTACCTTGAGTAAGATATATAATGTAGAGACCATAGGATACAAATTTGATTTTTCTAAATACCCGCACAGAGATAATATTGAAAATGCTTACAAATATTGCTCGCAATTCATTACCGTAAAAGAATTACCATTGTAGTTATAATATATGTCGGGTAAGAAACTATCAAAAAACATTATAGTATACGGATTAAGCAACGGATTAAAATCGTTGGTACCCTTTATTATGCTACCCATTTTAACCTCCTACATTTCTGCCGATGGAATTGGACTATTATCGCTTGTAGAGACCTCCATATTATTCTTAGCTCCATTTATACTCTTAAACATTGAAGCAGGAGTTGGTGTAGAATATTTCAAGTCATCCAAGCAAGAACTCTCAAAGTATTTAAGTAATGGCATTATGCTTTCATTTTTGGCGTTTCTTATAATGGGAACCACAACTTATTTGTCTAGAAACTTCCTTAGTTCGGCTCTAGAAATTCCTATTTCAATTATTCTACTTCTGCCTGTTTTTGTTCTTTTAAGAATTATACCTTCAATTGTGCTTGTTCTTTATCAAGCCCAACAAAAACCAATAAGCTATTTAATTTATAGTTTATTTCAAACTTTGTTTGACTTTGCTCTATCAGCCACATTCGTTATCCTATGGAAACATGGCTATATTGGGCGCTTAGAAGGCACATACATTGCTTTCTTTCTAGCCACTTTTATTGGCATTTATATCATTTACCAACAGGGGTATTTTAATTTTAAAATCACCAAAGAAAAAATAAAACAAATACTCTCTTTTGGAGCCCCTCTAATACCCCATGCAGTGGGAGGCACTATAATAGCAATGAGTGACCGATATTTTATCTCTTACTTTGAAGGGAACGCAGAAGTGGGTATTTATACTGTAGCCTACCAAGTTGGTGCAATTATGCTATTATTTAGTCGATCGGTAAATCAAGCCTGGTCACCTATGCTGTATGACCTTTTAAACAAAAAGAAATACAAATCCGTGGATAAATACACTTTATATTTATTGGTAATTTTTATTGCAGTAGCCACTGCGCTTTACTTCTTAACTGATCTAGTTTTTTACCTTTTAATAAATCCTAATTTTTATTCCGCCAAGTTATATGTAACACTATTATTGCTAGGTTTTTTATTTCAATCAATTTACTTTTTATTCACTAATTTTATTTTTTACAGCAAACGCACCGAAATTCTAGCTGTAATTACTTTTTCAGGAGCTTTATTAAATTTGGCTCTTAATTATTTTCTAATAAAAAAAATGGGGGTATTGGGAGTTGCATTTGCAACAGCCATTACTTGGTTTATTTTCATGTTCGCATCATTTATAGTTGCAAAATTTAAAATTTATAACATTGAAAAATCTTCTTAAATCTTTGATGCGATTCATATTCACCATTTTCGTAAAGAAAACGGTAAAAAAACATGGGGTAAATATTAGAGCAAATTTCTATACCCGGTTAACTAACAACACCACATTGGGAAACAATGTAAATTTTAACGGTATGGTTATTCGAGGAAACGGAAGGGTTCACATTGGGGATAATTTTCATTCAGGAAAAGACGTTCTTTTTGTGAACTCCTATCATAAATACGACCACGGAAACGCCATCCCATATGACACTAAGATTTCCATAAATAAAGACATAAATATTAAAAATAACGTTTGGATTGGAGACCGTGTTACTGTTTTGGGAGGAGTAACAATAAACGAAGGAGCAATAATACAAGCCGGAGCCGTTGTAGTATCTGATATTGAGAAATATGGAATTGCTGGCGGAAACCCCGCTAAAGTTTTTAAATCTAGAAATGTGGAGAGCTACGAAAAATTGAAGCTTGAAAATAAATTTTGTTAATGAAAAATTCTAAACAAACTTACCGAGCAGATTTTAATCAGTTTACAAGTGGGTTAATTTTTCAATCTCCTACTTGGTTAGACTTAGTAGCGGGGCCAAATAATTGGGATGTTGCCATTGCCTATCAAGGTGACTTTATTAGCGGAGCGTTGCCTTATGTGACCAATACAAAATATGGTTTAAAACAAATAACCATTCCATTTCTCACTCCCTATCTAGGCCCAATTTTCAGGTACCCTAGCGATCTGTCCAACTCAAAAAAACTTTCGTATCAAAAGAAAACACTAGAATCATTAATTAACCAAATTCCAGATACTGATCGGTTCATTACCCAAAGTGATTTTAATTTTGATTATTGGCTACCCTTTTACTGGAATGGTTTTCAACAAACAACTAGATATAGCTTTACGTTAAACACTACACCTAGCGAAGACGAATTACTTGCTGGTTTTAAACCAAACATTAAAAAGCATATCAAAAATGCAAGCAAATTATTTAAAGTAGAGGAGGGTCGTGATATTAAACCCTTGTTTGCCATGCATAAATCTGACCTGAACAAAAAAAACACAGACCTACATTTTTCAAAAGAGCAACTTGAAAAGGTTTATTTAACTCTACAAAAATCAGGTGATTGCAAAATATTCAATGCTGTAGATGAAAGAAACGAAGTTGTTAGCGCATTTTTTATAGTTTTTGACAAGCATTTTACGCATTATCTTATAGGAACTGTAAAGCCCGAACATCGTCATACAGGTGTTATGAGCTTACTTATGTGGACCGTAATAAAAGAAGCAAAATCGCGCGGACTAACCTTTAACTTTGAAGGCAGTATGCATCAAAGCATCGAGCGTTTCTTCTCTTCATTTGGAGGTCAACCACAGCCATACATGCAAATCTCTAAAACAAGCAACAAGTGGTTAAAAGAATTTACTCGATTTAATCACTAATCGTTATTCTTAACCGAAACAACATATGCAATCATTTCTTCATACACCGACTTCCAACCTCTCCAAATGCCCCATTCCGAAAAGGAATCATTATGCCATAAACTAGTAAAAGTACCATTATGCTCTTTTACAATATCAATGTACTTTTTAAAGTATTCAAAAGCCTTTTCCGGACCTTCTTCAAAGTAATACTTAATAGTAGCTTCCATTAAATAAAACGGATATACTCTTAAATTGGTTGGACTATCAAAATCTAAATCGTAGAAATAAAAAGGATTACAAACACCTGCCCTAAATCCCATTTTAGAAGCGTAACCCATAGTATAGTCTTCAGTTACCTCATTTTCAATTAACTCGCGGTAAGATTGAGGTAAGTTCACTTTTATAAAATGAAATCTACTTTTCACCACCGGTTGGTGAATCAATTTTGATAACCTTGAGAATTCTACACTCAATTTTTCTGGTTTTAAACAAGACGCATAAGACGGATGCAAACCAATATCAGCATAATCATTAACACCTTTAACCAAAGCTTGCAATCTGTTACTTGATACCGGAATACTTTTATCATGCACATCATAATCTCCCACATGAAAAAAGAATATTGATTTCAAATCATTGGTTTTATGAAGGTCCAAAACAAAATCAAAAGTATCGAAAGGATCTTTTATTAAACCCAAGTAACATTTCAATTTATTGGCAAATTCACCAAATTTCCCGGTAAGGAAATCTCGCGTTAACCCACCTACAGCTCGTATAGCACCCTTTTCTTTATAAGCGTAGGCGTAATCAACATCAATGGTATTGACAAACTCAAATTTTGTTTTCTTATATTGTAGACTTGGGTATTTTTTGGATAACAAACTTTTTAAATGTTCCACCCAAACATTTATTATGGGTTGATCTAAAAAGTCATTCTTATAGGCCACACTGTACTCTGGAGAGAATCTATCGTGTTTATCTCTCTTGTGAGGGAGGTACTCTTCATAACGACTTAACAAGAAAAAACTTGCACCAAGAATATCAAAAGAAATATCATCTCCTCCGTTTTCAAAAAGCTTAACAAATTCTCCGTCAGAATTTATTTTTAAGTTTTGCTCTACTATCCCTTTTTGAAACAATATTTTATCAGGTATGATTTGAAATCCAGCCACGTCTTGATTACTATAATTAATAATAAACTCACGGGTATAAACCTCATCCCTATTGGTAATAATTTCAACTTCTACACCTAACAATTCAGTAAACACGAATTGGGATATGTATTTTAACCTATTAGAGGTTTTAGAACTATAAATGCAAACTTTCAATGCTGTTACCTTAAAATATCTGAGTCTGCAAAACTATAGTAATCTTCGTCACCAATAATAATATGGTCTAACACTTTTAAATCCATAAATTTTGCAGCCTCAATAACCTTATGGGTTAATTTTTTATCCGCATGGCTTGGCAAGGTATTTCCAGATGGGTGATTATGACTCAAGATAATACCAGAACTAAGTTCATCTAGAGCCTTCTTTAAAATTACCCTTACATCTGCCACTGTACCACTTATACCTCCTGAACTAATTTGATGCTTGGAAAGCACCCTATTGTTTTGGTTTAACAACAATAACCAAAACTCTTCTACTGGTTTATCTGCTAGTAAAGGATACAGAATATTGTAAGCATCCTTACTACAAGTAATTTTGCTTTTAACTATTAAATTCTCCTCCTTTCTTCTACGCCCCAGCTCTAGAGCCGCAATAATAGATATGGCCTTTGCTTCGCCTATTCCATTAAAAGCCATAAGGTCATTCACTGATTTTTTAGAAACCTCGTTAATATTATTATCAAACTTGGCTAGGATTTGTTTAGATAACTCGACTGCTGATAGTTCTCGATTTCCAGAACCTATTAATATGGCTATTAATTCAGCATCCGAAAGAATGCTTCGACCTTTTTGGATTAGTTTTTCTCTAGGACGGTCATCTTCGGCCCAGGATTTAATACTTAATTTGGGTTGATACGGTTTCATGCCTATAAAAATAAAACTTTTTAGGCATAAAAAAACCCCGACTTCAAAGCCGGGGTTCCAATATTATAATATTCTAAAAATACTAAGCTAAACCGTTAACCAGTTTTGTTAAAGATGATTTTAAGTTAGCCGATTTATTTTTATGAATAATGTTTCTTTTTACTAATTTATCAAGCATAGCCACAACTTTAGGAAGAGCAGCTTCAGCTTCTTTCTTATCCGTAGTTCCTCTTAATGCTTTAATTGCATTACGAGTAGTTTTATGGTAATACTTGTTACGAGCAGTTTTTACAACTGTTTGTCTGATTCTCTTTAAAGATGACTTATGATTTGCCATTATCTTGAATTATAAAGTTCTTTTCAATTTTGTGATTGCAAAAGTAACCTATTCACTTACTACTCACAACCCTTTTAAAAGTAGAAAACCTCAATGCTGAGGTTTTCTTCATTTCTGTAGTCCGTAGGGGAATCGAACCCCTGTTACCAGGATGAAAACCTGGCGTCCTAACCCCTAGACGAACGGACCATTTATTTTACTTTCCCTTTCGGGGCGACAAAGGTAATATTAAATTCTAATTCGCAAATACTTTTAGTAAAAAAACTCATATTTTTTTTACTAAATTATCTCATCAGAATCTTGACTCATTCTGAATCCCAATCTTTTCGAAGTCACCACTTTTTGGTCTCTAGATATTTTTTGCATTTGAGCCACACTAACCAATTGACTACTAGCGAAGTTTGGTGTATGCAATTCAAAGTTTAGCGCAAATTCAATGGAGGACTCAATGATTTGAGTCAAGATTTCTTTATTCACAATTTGAGTAGAAAAATCTGCATACCTATAACCCAATTCATTTTTACCTTCTACAAAAAGGTGATTTTCTTCGTTTACAAATATTCTAGATACCAAAAAACCCATATCATTTTGACGGTTATATTTAAAGGAATCTGCCAAAAAATTATACACCTGAATAATTCCACAGTATACACGTGAATTCTTTTCAGCCACATAAGAGTTTTTGTGTATGGGATGTGATTCTTCAAATGAAAACACATTACTATGCATTTGAAAAATCAAAACATCCCCACCAAAACTTATGGCTGCACCATAGTCTCCATGATCTTTATACTCTACAGCTACTCTACCATCAACCCCTTTTAAATAGGCTTGATAATCGGTTGCTATTTCTTGCAAAACCTCTTTGACTAAACCAAATGATACTAACGTACGATCATGTACATCTTGCTTCACACAAGACTTGGTTTTAAAGGTTTTAAATATTTGCTCGCGCTTAGTCATATCTTAATACGCCTTAGCAAACAATACTCTTTTATTTGACGGGTTACCCGAATAAACACATTTACCATCTTCTTCGGCAGCATCTAAAGGAATACAACGAATTGTAGCCTTAGTTAACTCCTTAATCTTATCCTCTGTCTCTGGCGTACCGTCCCAATGAGCTTCAACAAAACCACCTGCGTCACTTTCAATAATCTTTTTGAAATCTTCCCACGTATCCGCTTTGTGAGTATTATCTATTCGATGAGTATTTGCTCGTAAAAACAGATTCTCTTGAATTTTTTCCATTAATTCAGCTACATATTCAACTACCTCCGTTTGCTGAACAGTTTCTTTAGTTAAAGTATCTCTTCGAGCTACTTCAATAGATCCATTTTCTAAATCTCTTGCACCCAACGCTAAACGTACAGGAACTCCTTTAAGTTCGTATTCTGCAAATTTCCATCCAGGTTTATGAGTATCTCTGTTATCGAACTTTACTGTTAAACCTTTAGCTTCTAATTCCTTTTTAATTTTTAATGCCGCTTCTGATACCAAAGCCAATTGATCATCATTTCTATAAATAGGAACAATAGCCACATGAATTGGCGCTAACTTAGGAGGCAATACCAACCCATTATCATCAGAGTGAGTCATCACTAAAGCGCCCATTAACCTTGTAGAAACTCCCCATGAAGTAGCCCAAACATACTCTTGACCTCCTTCCTTGGTAGCGTATTTCACATCAAACGCTTTCGCAAAATTTTGACCTAAAAAGTGAGACGTTCCAGCTTGCAAAGCTTTTCCATCTTGCATCATGGCTTCGATACAATATGTTTCTAAGGCGCCCGCAAACCTTTCGCTTGGAGATTTCACTCCTTTTACAACGGGTAATGCCATAAAGTTCTCGGCAAATTCACCGTAAACATGAAGCATTTTTTCAGCTTCTTCTATGGCTTGATCTTTAGTAGCATGTGCCGTATGACCTTCTTGCCATAAAAATTCTGCAGTTCTTAAAAACAACCTAGTTCGCATTTCCCAGCGAACCACATTTGCCCACTGATTAATAAGGATAGGTAAATCCCTGTAACTTTGAATCCACTTTTTATATGAGTTCCAAATAATTGTCTCTGAAGTAGGTCTTACAATTAATTCTTCTTCCAGCTTCGCTTCAGGATCTACAACAACACTTTTACCATCTTCACCCACTTTTAAACGGTAATGAGTAACAACAGCACATTCTTTGGCAAAACCTTCTACGTGAGCCGCCTCTTTACTTAAATACGACTTCGGAATAAAAAGAGGGAAATATGCGTTTTCATGCCCTGTATCCTTAAACATTTTGTCTAATTGCGCTTGCATTTTTTCCCAAATTGCATACCCATAAGGCTTTATCACCATACTTCCACGAACATCCGAGTTTTCAGCTAAATCTGCCTTAACCACAAGTTCATTGTACCACTTTGAATAATCTTCCGATCTTTTTGTTAATCCCTTTGCCATTGTAAATTAATTATGAGGAGTGCAAAAGTAACTATTCCAATTTGTTTCATAAATCAAATAGACACCCCTTTTCTGTATATCCTCTAAAAAACAAAAGCCTCTGGATATCCAGAGGCTTTTGCTTTAATTCTATTTAATATTATATTTCCTAAGCGTTGAATTTTTCTTGCTCTTCAATAGCCAAAGCCTGATCTACAAGAATTCGTCCTGAATGCTCATCAACGATAATTTTTTTACGCGCACCAACATCCAATATTCTTTGAGGTGGTATTTGAATATAAGAACCACCGGCAGAAGCACGATCAATAGCCACAACCGCTAGACCGTTATGTACTTTGTTTCTAATTCTTAAGTAGGCTTTCAATAACCTCTCCTCAATATTTGTTTTTGCCTCTTCAGATAAAGCTGCTAATTTTTCTTCTTCCTTTTCAGTTTCACCAACAATTCCACCTAGCTCATCTTTCTTGTGCTTAAGTTCTGTATTGTTGTCAGCTAATTCTTGAACCGCAATTTCAAGAACTTCATCTTTTGAGGCAATTCTAGCTCTAGCTTCTCTAATTCTTTTTTCAGCTAATTGAATCTCTAATTCTTGAAACTCAATTTCTTTGTTTAAAGAATCAAACTCACGGTTATTTCTAACCTCATTTTGTTGTTCCTTATACTTTACAATAGCCGCCTCAGATTCTTTCATCTGAATTCCTTTATCCACGATACTTTGCTCAAGCTCACCTTTCTCATCTTGCATTTTAGCAATACGAGTTTCTAAACCAGCTATTTCATCTTCAAGATCTTGAATTTGAATAGGAAGCTCTCCTCTAATTGTTTTTATTTTATCGATTTGAGAATCGATTAACTGCAATCTGTAAAGTGATCTTAATTTATCCTCAACCGACATCAGTTTTGGATCTTTAATTGCTTTAGCCATATTTTATAAATAATTAACCGGATTGGTGTTTATTGCCGAAATTCGGATTGCAAATGTAGAAAATTTTTGCGTAAGTAAATCGTATAATAGTTCACTTGTATACTGTTCACTTTCATAATGCCCAATATCAGCTATAACTAACTCATTTTCAGAATCAAAAAACTCATGATATTTAAAGTCTGCTGTTAAAAATAAATCTGCTTTCGCTTTTTTTGCCGCAGATAACAGAAAACTACCTGAACCTCCGCATATTGCAATACGTTTTACATGGCTTTTATTAGACTGTGTATAACGTACCACTCCCGCTTTCATTTTAGTTTTTATTCGTGCTAAAAATTCTTTTGCTTCAACTTTCTCTGGCAAAACACCTATAACACCTAAACCTTCTCTGGTAGAAACGTTTTCTAACTTGAACACATTATAGGCTACTTCTTCATACGGGTGAGCCTTTATTAAGGAGTTAATCACTTTAGATTTCAAACCCGAAGAAAAAGTCACCTCTAGCTTGGTTTCTCTTTCTTGATGAATTTTTCCAACATCGCCTACATAAGGATTTGATCCTTCCATCGGTATAAAAGACCCTCGACCCTCGGAAGCAAAACTGCAATTTGAATAACCTCCTTCTGTTCCTGCTCCTGCCTTAAACAAAGCGGCCAATACCTCGTTGGTTTTATTTACGGGAACATACGTTTCTAGTTTCATCATGTCAGTTTCTTTCTGACTTAACACAGATAAATTCTCAACGCCTAATTTCTCCGCAATTTTGGCACTCACGCCATTAATCACACTGTCTATATTAGTATGAATTGCAAAAATTGCAATGTCGTTTTTAATCGCTTTTATAACTGTTCGTTCTACATAGTTATTTCCATTAAACCGTTTTAACCCTTTAAAAACAATTGGGTGATGGGCAACAATAAGATTTGCCCCCAATTTCACGGCTTCATCAATGGTAGCTTCGATGCTATCTAAACAAATCAACACTCCCGTTACCTCAGTATTGTATTCTCCCACAATCAAGCCCGCATTATCGTAACTTTCTTGTAATCTTGATGGAGCAATGCCTTCTAAGTAAGATACTACATCTTTAATCACAGCCATAATTCACGCATTTTTTTTACTGTTCAAATTTATAGTTATTACCCGCAAAATCTACCATATAATCTCAGCAATATTGCGTAATTTCGTCTTTTGATGTCAAAAATTAGATTAGCACTTTATCCACTCGGAATTTTATACGATGGAATTACACGGATCAAGAATTCCTTGTATAGTAAGGGCATCATAAAATCAAAAACATTTCCAATCCCTCTTATTGTTATTGGAAACCTTTCGGTAGGAGGAACCGGAAAAACTCCCCATACAGAATACATCGCTAAACTATTTGATACCCACAAAAAAACGGCTGTGTTAAGTCGTGGCTACGGAAGAAAAACAAAAGGTTACATCCTTGCTAATTCAAAATCTACCGCAAAACAAATTGGGGACGAACCGCTTCAAATCTCACAAAATTTACCATTAGTAAATGTGGCCGTTTGTGAAGACCGAACCACCGGAGTAAAAAAATTGATTGCTCATGAGTCGGCCGAACTCATAATTCTGGATGATGCTTTTCAACATCGTAAAATTTTAGGTTCCTACTATATTTTGATTACCACATATCAACAACCGTATTTTTCGGATTTCGTTTTACCTACTGGAAACCTACGTGAATCAAAAAGCAATTCATCCCGGGCCAACATAATTGTAATATCTAAATGTCCGGAAGACCTCTCTTTAACAGATAAAAACACTTTCATTTCCAAAGTTCAGCCGCTATCTCATCAAAGTGTTTTTTTTTCTTACATTAAGTATGCTAGTGCCAAAAAATTTCATGGAAATGCCAACTGGGAAACGAGTAATAATGTGTTGTTGGTTACCGGAATAGTTAACCCAACCCCTTTAAGACAGCATTTAGAATCTACAGGAAAAGTAGTTACTTCTTTTACCTACTCCGACCATTACGAGTATACCCAAAACGACATTTTAAAGATTACCGAATTTTTAACACATCAAAAAAACAACTTTGTAGTTGCAACCACGTCCAAGGATAAGGTTAAACTGCAAGAATTAATATCTCATGAAGATTCCTCTTTTTCGTTTTTCGAAATTCCAATAACTGTTGGATTTCTATTTAATGAGGAAGAAGAGTTTAAATCTATTATTAAAAAACATGTTAGCACATTTTAAAGAAGCCGCAGATTATATTAAGTCAAAAACCAATCTCACTCCTAAAATTGGAATTATTCTTGGGACTGGTTTAGGTAGTATTGCCACCGCAATTTCAAAAGATTGTGAAATTGATTACAAAGACATACCTCACTTTCCCATTTCCACTGTTTCTGGCCATAAGGGGAAACTCCTTATTGGAACCTTAAATGGAATTGAGGTAGTAGCCATGCAAGGACGCTTTCACTTTTACGAAGGATACGACATGAACAGAGTTGCTTTTCCAGTAAGAGCAATGAAATTTATGGGGATTGATTCACTCATAGTTTCCAACGCATCGGGCGGATTGAGCCCTGATTTTGAGATTGGTGATTTAATGATTATTAATGACCATATCAATTTGTTCCCAACAAATCCTTTAATAGGCCCAAACATTAATGAGTTAGGTCCAAGATTTCCGGATATGAGTGAAGCGTATTGTCAGAATTTTATTAATTCGGCTTTAACCATTGCCGCCTCCAACAATATAAAGGTTCACCAAGGAGTATACGCAGGTCTAACTGGCCCAACCTTTGAAACACCAGCAGAATACAAATACATTAGAATTATTGGGGCAGATGCGGTAGGAATGTCAACTGTACCTGAAGTTATAGCTGCAAGACACATGAGCATGAAAGTATTCGGAATTTCGGTTATTACAGATTTAGGAGTTGAAGGGTCTATAGTAGAAGTTTCGCATGAACATGTAATAGAAAACGCTAAGAAAAACGAGAAAAATCTAGTCCTTTTAGTTAAAGAATTAGTGAATACGATGCATTAAATTTGCAGCCACAAAAAACAAAATTTTCAATCAATGGATAACGCTATTAGAGATAAATATACTGCTGTTATTGGATTAGAGATCCACGCTCAATTAAACACCAAGAGTAAAGCATTTTCTTCGGATCCTAACCAATATGGTTCTGCTCCAAATAGCAATGTTAGTCCTATTTCTTTGGGACATCCCGGAACTTTACCTAGGTTAAATGAAAAAAGCATTGAATTTGGCATTAAATTAGGATTAGCTTGTGGAAGTGATATAACACGGTACAATGAATTCTCAAGAAAGAATTATTTTTATGCCGATTTACCGAAAGGATATCAAATTACACAATTTGACACCCCAATTTGTACGGGTGGAGCAGTTCAAATTCGCTTAGAAAATGGTTCTAAGAAAGACATTGGCTTAACCAGAATCCACATTGAGGAAGATTCAGGTAAAAGTATTCATGATATAGACCCTTTTAATTCACTAGTAGATTTAAATAGAGCTGGAGTTCCTTTATTGGAAATTGTAACCGAACCAGAAATAGCATCGGCCGATGAAGCATACGAATACCTAGTGGAGGTAAGAAAGCTAGTGAGGTACTTAGAAATTTGTGATGGCAACATGGAAGAAGGCTCTATGCGTTGCGATGCTAATATTAGTGTTATGCTAAATGGAGCAAAGGAATACGGTGAAAAAGTGGAGGTTAAAAACATGAACTCCATAAGAAATGTAAAGCGCGCCATTGAATTTGAAATTAATCGTCAAATTGAATTATGTGAGCAAAATGTAACTATCACGTCCGAAACAAGGGGATTTGATGCAACAAACGGTTCCACTATTCAAATGAGAGGAAAAGAGGGCGTTAATGACTATAGATTCTTTCCAGAACCAGATCTTTTACCTTACCAGGTTTCTGACAAAAAGATAGAAAGCATCAAAGAGACCATGCCAACTTTACCAAATGAGCTTTTAGCCACGTTCACTGAAAAATATGGTCTTAGTGAATATGATGCGCTAAACCTAATAGACTCTAAAGAAATCAGCCAATTCTACAACCAAGTAGTTACATTAACAACCAACTATAAAGCCGCAGCTAATTGGATGATGGGAGAAGTAAAATCTCATTTGAATAAAATGGGAATCAGTATCTCTGAGTTTAAAAATACGCCTTCTCAAATTGCAGAAATTATTCAATTAATTGACTCAAATAAAATAAGCAACTCGATTGCTTCTCAAAAACTATTTCCGGCTTTATTGAAATCACCTTCAGAAAACGCAACCCATATTGCCGAGAAACTGGATTTAATTCAAAACTCAAATGAAGATGATTTGGAAAACGTAATTAATCAAGTTTTTGATAATTTTCCAGATGAGACCTCCAGAATTAAGACAGGTGAAATGAAACTTATTGGTTTCTTCATGGGACAGATAATGAAAGCTTCGGGAGGAAAAGCAGATCCCAAAATGACCAATAAAATTTTAATGAAAAAGATAAAGTCTTAAAACTAACTGTAATGAAAAAATCACTTCTAATTGTTTTTTTGGCGTTTAGCACATTATTTACCTCGTGTGAAGAGGGTAAAAAACAACCTACATCAGAAACTTCAATTTCAGGATATTTTGATAATATACCAGGTACACAGCTAACTCTAGCTCATCAAAGTCCAGAAGGAATAATTGCTCTTGATACCACTTGGATAGCCGAAGATGGA
The DNA here is from genome assembly GCA_049606935.1 of Salibacteraceae bacterium. GTDB lineage: Bacteria > Bacteroidota > Bacteroidia > Flavobacteriales_G > Salibacteraceae > CAJXZP01. Next base: position 967 of record JBMYWA010000017.1, on the reverse strand, counting down.
TATTTTGAATTTAATCCGGATGTTGATGAAATGGCCGTATACAGAGTAATGATTGATTTTGGCTCCTATTTAACAGTGGCTATGAAAAAGGGAGATCACATTACTTTAGAAGCAGATGGTTTAGATGTTTACGATAATTATTATGTTTCGGGTTCAGAGGAGTCTGAGTTAATAAAAATTGTGGTTGACGAAACAATTTTTCTATCAAGAAATCTCGATAGTATTAAAAAGGAAATTGATCATCAAAAAGCTGCCAAACAAAGTAAGGCATTATATGACAGTTTTCAATTGCAAAAACAACTCTATGCCAATTATCACTCATTTCAGGTCGACTTCATTAATAAACACCCAGGAAATATTGCAGCATATTTTGTAGTTACTGGACTTCAGCCAGAAGAAAATCCAGAAGAATTTTTATTAGTGGAAAAATCCTTAAGCAAAACTTACCCAAATTTTGAATTTTTATTTAAACTTAGAGAGCATACAGGCTACCTTCATTTAGCTCAAAATGGTAGCGAGGCACCAGAGTTAGATTTTCCTAATCCTAATGGAAAAAACATAGCGTTATCCTCGCTCCGTGGCAAATATGTTTTAGTAGATTTTTGGGCCTCATGGTGTAAACCTTGCCGAATGGAGAATCCTAGAGTTCTTAAAGTTTATGAGAAATTTAAAGATTTTGGATTTGAAATATATGGTTACTCTTTGGATGAAAAAAAGGAAGCATGGCAACAGGCTATTGCCCAAGATAAATTACCATGGATTCATACTAGCGACTTGAAAGGTTGGAATGGAGCAGGAGCACAAGCATATGGTGTACAAGCTGTACCAGCAACTTTTTTAATTGATCCTAATGGCATTATTATTTCCAGAGATTTAAAGGGACCTAAATTGGAAGAGAAACTTGCAGAAATATTTGAAGTTAATTAGGAGATATCTTCCATTAGATTACAGAAATTGCAATTTATAG
>JBMYWA010000016.1:0-35624 GCA_049606935.1 Salibacteraceae bacterium | reverse complement strand
GCTCTGGTCTTTATCAATATCCAAAGACAGTTTATCTTTATTTGTCCATTTATAAATAAATATCCTACTCATAAGTTCAACCAATTTTGATCATCTTGTAATTTTTCATATATCCTTTTACTTCAAAATACTATATAATAGAATCTAAATTATTATGTTGCAATTACATGAACCCAGTATCACAAATTTACAATTTAACTTCGTTTCGGTTGAGTATTAAATGAATTTAAGCATTCTTTTTTATCCTACCTAATTTAACAAATACAGGGACACAAATTTGTCTGCATTTCCACGTTTAAAATCTTTTGAGGCCTTAACTGCATTAACGGACATATGCTGCCATTGATCATTATCATTACATAGTTGCTCCACAAATGCGCTGGCATTTTTTAACTCACTTTTAGAAAAACATTTAGCATGGCTGTAGGTTTCTGCATATGTATTTAATTGGCTATCTTTTGAAGCTACATATAACGAGGGAATTCCATAACTCATTAAGTTATAGGATTTACTTGGGACGCTACCTTTGCTTGTTGTTTCATCTAAAATAACTACTCCAAGGTCAGCTGCACTTAAGGAATAGGGAAACATTTCATCACTTTGAAATGGTAAAAACTGACAATTAGGTAAATTGCGTTCCTTTACCATTTGTTTCAAAATTTCCTTTCTAGGACCACGACCAATTATTTGAAATAAGACTTTCGAATTGTGTTTTAACTCTTCCGCTATTTCAAGCAAAGCTTCCACATTATGTGTTAAACCAATGTTACCTGAATACTGAACAATAAATTTATTAGATAATCCGTGACTTTCAATAAATGGATTTCCCTCTTTTGGCTTCTTATCATTTTGCTGAAAGATACTCCAAATAGGCTGAATTATTATTTTAGATGAGTCTACATAAGATTCTAAAAGTTCACTCATTTTTTCACTTATCGTAAAAATTCGATAGGCCTTTTTAAACGATATTTTATTTAATTTAGCCCATATTTGATACACCCAATTAGATTCACGCATTCCAGTAATTTTAAAGATGTCTGGATAAACATCCCAAATTATCATGCTAAACCGATGAGGTAAAACCAAGTTTAGTAAATACCCCATAGGCGGTACCGAAACAAAAAACACCTCGTAAGATCTATATCTGGTGATTAATAGCCACCACATTTTCATCATGGCAAGGAGAAAAGATAGCGCTTTTTTTTTAGCTGGTCTTTCCACCCATTTATTAATATACCTCAGTTTTATATTGGGGTTAAGTTCTTCACCTTGTACATGAACTCCACCGGTAATTAATACTACCTCGTCAAATTCTTGCTCAAAAGCGTTAGCAAAACCAACAGTTAAATAATTGGCTGCTTGGTTAAGAATAACCAGTTTTCTAGCATTAGACATAATTTTTTCTCTTCTTGTTCTTAAATTTTATGAGCCGAATTTTACAAATCAATATTCTGTCTCATTTTTTCATAATATCCTTAATCAGCTAATAAACTTGTGAATCTCCATATTACGGCCGCATGAATCAAATTATTCTTAATTTATCTATTTTTAATTATTGAATTAAAATGGATACTCTTATTCATCCATAATACACCAGTCCTGATTGCCTTAGAAAAAAAAGCATTGGGCTTTTCTTTCTCCTAAAATTTTGGAAACTCATTTAGTTTACATACTGATTCTCATATTCAAACCAGTAACCAAAAGGTTACAAAATAGAAAGTGGCATCAAATGTTATGATTTTAAGATGAAATTTCCTCCCAAGCTCAATTTCCAAATTTAATTAAACGTTTGATTTGCAATCTGCGTGCAAAGGTCTATATACTTTTGGGCTCTACTTTTGGGTGAATCAAATTGATTTAATTGCTCCATCCCTAGTTTTACCATTTCGTTACGCAATGATTCACTCTCTATCATTTTAATGATCTGAGTTGATGCATGATTGGGTTCTTTAGGCTCGAAAAATAACGCTGCCTTTCCACAAATGCTTCTAGCAAAACCCAAGTCAGTTGTAATAATGGGCTTTTTCATTATCATGGCCTCAGGATATGAGGCAGAAAAACATTCAGCCAATGTAGGTAGAAATAGGGCATCACATTCCGAGTATAATGAAGGGCACTCATCTGGCTTCACTGGGCCAACGTTTAAAATTTCCGGAAAATCACCAATATACTTCGCTAAATCGTTCTCATTAAGTGTTAAAACAAATCGAATATTATGTACACCCCTTTCGCGCAATATCCTAATTATTTCGGGAATTATTTCTAAATTCTTATGTCTGTAATAAGCTGAAACGCAGATAAATCTAAACTCGTTGGGTTTACGCTTCGGAAGTTTATTGGGAAGGGTTTTCCAGTTGGTATACAATGAACTCGCATTATTGGTAACTGTATGAACATTCCTCGTTTTTAAGACCTTTCTAACACGTTGATTTACATCTTCGGTTTGGGTTACATAAGCAGAAGCATCTCTTTTGAAATAAAAAAAATGAAAAGCTCTTTTTAGAAAAAGTCGAAACCTTCTATATCCATTTTGTTCTTTAAGGTAAGGTGATTCCGGATAAATGTAAAGCGGTAAATTAAACCCAATTATCTGTGGGGCCTTCGAATTAAAATAGGTAGGACCTGTGGTGGATATTATTACATTCGGTTTATGTTCCTTTTCAAGGAGTCTTAATGTTTTATTTATTGCAATGGTTTTTCTAAAGTTTAACGTGCCAAAATCTAAATATTCAAATGTGAAATTTGCAGGGAACTGATCTTTTTTAATGGAGGCTCTAAGACCAGGTCCTACAATCACCACAAAGTCTATTTCTGAAAACCTTCTTGCCTCATGAATAAAGGACAAGGCCACCTGAACCGCTCCTCCAAATCGTTGATGAGCAGAGTTAATCATAATTTTCATGATACTATAAAATCTAAATATTTTTGTGCAATACGTTCCTGTTCAAAATTTTTCATTTTTTCTCTGGCTGCCATTCCAAATTTCTTTCTTAGTTTTTCGTCTTCCATTAACATCAACAACTTTTTTTTGAAATGATCCACATCCCCTTCGTTAATTAAATAACCATTAATCCCATCGTCAATTAGATCTTGGGGTCCAGCCACACAGTTGAATGAAATGCAAGCACATCCGCTGGCCATTGCTTCTGCAAGTGCATTTGGAAAACCTTCAGAGGAAGAAGTGAAGGCAAAAATAGCCGACTCTACATAATGCATTTCCACTTCTTTAACATTACCATTAAAGAAAATACGATTATTATGTCTGCTTCTTAATGCTTTTTCTTTTACGATAGAATGCATTGGGCCATCACCAAAAAAAACTAAGTCCCAGTTGTCGATGCCCAGCTCATCAAATATTTTTACCAATAAATCTTGATGCTTAGTTTTAATAAATCTTCCTACATTAATAACTTGGGATTTTCGATTATTATCATGAACCAAATCAAATGTTTTTACCGGATTGGGTATTACTTCAATGTTTTTATGTTTTGTTTGACGGAATGAAAACATTTTTGCCTGAGAGGTTTGCGCTATTATGCCTTCCGACCATTTGTAAACTATTGGGTTAAGAAAATCCAAAAATTTACCATAACTTATAGCTGGTTTACTCCTATCCGAAATAAAAACCTTCTTACCAAGACCTATTGAGGCCAATAAAACATACGCATTATATTTTCCACTAAAGGATAATACCTGCTGTATGCTACTACGTTTTAGCATCAATCGTAACCACATAAAATTCTTTACAATAAACAACAATTTACCGGTTTTATTCACGCCATACTTTGGCTCTATTATTTTTACCCTTGAATCAATAGGGTAAAAGCGTTCTTGCTTAGTTAAAATAATTAAAACAACGTTCGATAAATGTTCTGCCGCATAATTTGCTAGAATAGATATAACCCTTTCTGCTCCACCTGTTCGTAAGGAAGGAGTTATTAAAATAATAGATGATTTCATTGTTTCTCAACCAATTGATCTGCGGAAAGAAATTGAATGTCTGGAAACCTAGCCAACAGCCCCTTTAACATTGATTGTAAGTTTAATAAGTTTTTGGTTCTATTTTCTTCCTTTAACCCACCTATAAAGTTTAAACGATGCGCTGAAATTATTAGAGGTTTATTAAATGCAAAGGCAACCCGGGCTCTTTGAATAACCTGTAGGGCATTATACTTGGAATCAATAGAAGGTTCAAAAAACGCATTTCTCATCTGATAATCCATGCCTTGAAACCTTTTCTTAAAAGTGTAATTATCTCCAGAATTCGGTATTTTTTGGGTTAAAATGCCTTGCATTTGATTTACCCCCAAAGATTTACATAATAATTCTTGATCTTCAGTCCAAGTATATGATGGAGCTATGGCTGTTTTTGAATGAAATCCAAATTGCTTATTAAACATTTCGAGTCCTTCCTCAATACTGTTCAAAATTTGAAGGTTTTCATGAGGTAAAACAAAATCCCAAGCGGCCTGAAAGTTCCCTTTTCTTACTTTAAAATTGTGAGATTCCACAGCAAATGTTCCTAGTTCAAATGCTTTTCGTGCAATTTCAGAGTTATTTTTCAAAGCCTTCATCCATGCTTCAATTCTAACATGTTCACGGCCATGAAATTGAGGGATGAAAATATTCTCTTTTATTCCTTCCTCCCAAAGTTCGAAAGATTTTTCAATACCATATGTATGAAAGGTATCCTTAATGGGTTCGAAATGATAAGATTCAAAATTTGTAGATTTTATTTTTTCAAAATCAGGATTGGCCAAAACACAATTTGCCGTTACCACCGGATGATTCCCTTTACAATCTTTGAATCCTTTCAATACCTCAAATAACGCAATTAAATCATCAGGTGATGCCAAAGTATCAAAATAATCATAGGGTGAATTTTTGGAAATGCCTGGTAATTGATAAAGCTTTTCACGAACTTGGTTGCTGGGCATCCTAATGCTGCCCCAATCATCAGAATGGATTACAACATACTTTCCGGAATACCTTTTACCAATAGCGTTAACCATTGACCAATTTAAGTGATTTTTGAAGTCAACAATCATTTCACAAAAACATTTGCCAACATTTCAGAAGAACCCATAAACTCAACATCGGGCCATTTCTTTTTTATTCTTGCTAACAGTTCATCCAACTTTTTGATTCCATTTCCATTTTTAGCATTTGATTGATTCACGAAATTGATTCTATGAGTACTTACCATCGCTGGTTTATTCCAAAAAAATGCCATCTCAATATCTCTTAAACAAGCGTCAACCCAATCAACTTTAGCGGGACTATGGGGCTCAAACTGACAATTTCTTGGAATGTAGGTAACTCCATTATTACCATTCATCCCAAAATAATGTCTTTGTTTTTGCTGGTTCCCATCTATATCGGTTATCTTATGTACATTTCCTAACTGAACATATTTAATGCCCGAACGAACTAGTTGATTATTATATTCATAAGAGTATCCTCCTCCAGGAGGAGTTAATAAAACGGCTTTATAACCTATTTGTTTTTCAAACAACTCAAGACCGGCAATTAGTCTCTTACATTTTTGAACGTACTCTTCAGAAGTAATAAAGTCATAGGCCGCGCTATATTTTTTTCCGTGATATTTTTCAGGCATTTTATCCAGACAAATAATTACTCCTTCATTTAAGGCCTGATTGGTCATCCCCCCTTTCAACTTCAGCATTTGTAAATACAGTTCGTAGTTTATATGTTCAAATCCATGGTATTGGGGTAAAAATAATTTATTGCTAATTCCTTCTTTCCATAGATTTACAGATTCCTTTCCATAAAAACGGTCAATGGTATCCAAAAACGGTTCAAATTCAAATTCTTCTATGCTATTATCTGTTTTTCGTACCAGGTTGGTCATAACTGTTAAAGGCGTGAAAACGGCACCACGTCCATTTTTATCTTTATGTTTATTTAAAACCTCAAACAACATTTCTAAATCTTTTCCAGATTCCAACCTATCATTTAAAACAAAATATCTATTCCCAAATGTATTAGGTTTTAGTTTTTCATGAATTTCGGGAGATAAAACGTTACTCCATCCATAATCATCTACCTCAATAACAACTATTTTCCTATTGGTTTTTACACCTTTGAAGTTCGTTATACTTTTCTTTAGAGTATGTTTCAAGTTGTTTATTCGCATTTTTTTACCTCCAATTACTAAAATTGTAGCCCAACTTCTTTAACTCTATTATTTGGTCTTTTACTAAATTTATTAGTTCATCATCCAGGTCATATAGACTACTCTTTCGAGTTGCATTCACATTTTTGGGTTTCAAATCATTTGGGTAAATTTCTTTTACCCCTAAAAATGAGTAGCATTCCTTTAACAAAGGCTTGGGATCCTGAAAAAAGTCCTCTGAAGCACGAACCAAAATTTGGTCCTTATCAAAATAATTTAACCATCTTTCCAATTGAGTAGAATAATCTCCTTTTTCTAGGTAAGAGTAATGCCAGTTTTCGTAAGAAATCACCTTATGGCCATCACGGATATCGAATTCTCTATTTTTAATTCTATCGCTGGATAAAGCAAATGCCTCTTTATATTTGGCTATCGGCTCTCTATTACCTTTATGCTTTTTATTATTATGATAAAAATGAGATATGGCTCGTTCAGCAGGATTACGTAACAGTAATATAATTTTTGCGTCTGGGCATATTTTTTTCATTCTCTTCGGTACTTCAGGAAAATAAAAATACTCAGGTGAGGCTTCGCCAGTTATCCTCTTATTCCAAAGAAATGGGAAGTGACTTTTATACCATAATCCCCCCTTGTTAAATGAACTATCAAAAAAATGAACTTCCTTCTTACTTGATAATCTAATGTCTGGATGTTGGCCCAGATAATGGAACAAAGATGTTGTTCCCCCTTTTTGTACCCCGATAATTACAAAATCAGGGGTTTTACGAAATGGTGCTGTACTCTCCCTAAAAATACGAATACCAGTATGTTTGATATTTTTCAAAAGCTTTATTAGCATAATATTAGTTTAAAACAATAATCTGTAAAAGGTGACCTAAACGGAATTACATATTCTTTGTTAAGTAATCTTTTAACCCAATTTCAAATTCCACTTCATTATTGCAAATTGTACCAGAGTTAGAAAACAATTCATAAAACTGTAAACTATTTATACTCAAATAGGTTAACCACAAAACATCACAACCTCTTTTTTGAGCTTCAAACACTGCTGTAGAATTACTAGTAAAAGTAACTACCTTTTCGAAAATCATGTTGTGCCAATTATTCTGGTTTAAGCACTTCACATTTCCTATTTGCTTCAGTTTTATTAGCTCCAATGTAGTAAGCTTGACATTTGGATGTTCTCGATAAAAAATCCTCCCCTTATAATCTTTAGGGATAATCCGTTTCAAGAGTTCAATTATATATTTATTATATGATTGGTGCGCAAATAAAATAAGTACTCCGTTATTAAAACGAGTTGTTTTTTTAAAACCCTTATTGTTTTCAGGAGAAAACATAACTACCTTATCTGATAGGTATGGAAATGAACGCACATAATTCCTATCGTTCTCATTGAAAACCACGAATTTATCCAAAGAAAGCGCATTGTACCTCACCGACAATTCCTCTTCAATTATTCTGTCCTCAGGCCTATATTTACTCAGAAAAGGGCGACAAGACAAAACGGTAATCGGAATATTCATGGTTTTAGACGCTTCCATGAACATTCTATTATTGGGATCTGAAAAAGAAGTAGATACAATAACTTGCTTAGGGTTAAGCCTACCTAAAATTTGCTTCATAATTTCAAAACGATATAGTAAATAGACACTTTGAAAAATAGATTGTTCTTTAATTAAGGATTCTACCAAAGAATTGGATTCCAATAATTTTCTAAATCCCCAAAAATGTAATTGCAATGCTTTGTAAAAGGCGACTGCAAACAAAGTAACGCTAAATGGGGCAATTCGATTAATTTTTCCGTTTGGAGACTTAATAAATTGCAGGTTTTCGTCTAAAATAAATGCGTTAGTATTCTCTGGTTCCTCTAAAAAACCTCTAAACCTAGTTGTCCCTTTTCGTATAGCCTTATACACCAAAGTGTCAATAGCCGGAACCGTAGAATTATTTTTTACTTTACTAAAAAAAGTATTTTTTACATGCCCAAATATATAGGACATAGGCCCTATAGTTTTCTTCAATCTAACTTTTAGCTTTACGGTTTTTTTAAGGGATACACTTTCGATTTTCGCCTCCTTGAAAAAAGCTTTCATCCGGGTTAGAGCACCAATAGACAAGCCAAACCTGTCAATTATTGATACCTTGTAATTTCCAGCGAGCTTTTGAACTACTTCCAATGCAAAGTAATCTAAAACCGTATCTTTGATTCCATCATCTCTATGCACCTTATAAGTGTAACACCACAAAAAGCCTGATAATTCTTTTAAACCTCCATAATTCCTTATTATGAGGGTTAAATCATTTTCTATTTTTACAATAGCTTTTTCTAGAATTTCCGCTTGCTGCTTGTAACTATAGTTAGAAAAAATTGATACTTGATCAATTAAAATTTCAAATTCTCCTTGATTATTTTTGGTGAATTCTATGGTAATTGACTCCAAACTGTATTTTAATTATTTTATTCCTAAAACATTAGCTAAGGTTATTTCCACCTCTGTAAATAAGGGGACAATAGCGGGAGAAATAATGGATAGTATACTCAAGTTTCTAAGAACGAAGAAAAAATTAATTCCAATAATAATAAAAGAAGGTACCATTAATAAGGAAATAAAATATAGATTTTGCTTCTTCAAGGATTTTATTGGGACCAGTAAAATTGAAGCTAAAACTAAATAAACACCTATCACCTTATAACGAAAAATCATCGGAAAGTTTTCAAGAAGAAATACTATTGAACAAAATAACAAAGTAAATGATAATAAGGTTAAATGAAAACCCGTAATACGGTTAGCAATTTTTTTGTAATACAAAAACAAGAACCCTAATCCAGAGTACAAGGTTATATCCTTCCAATAAACCGCATACCACGCCATTGTTTTTAATTGAGCACTCCTTTCAAATGCCTGTTCACTGGTATATCCATCCATTTTATATCCTATGGAACCAGTTACGGATATTCCAGACAAAAAACTCAGAATATTTAATTCAGCAACAAAAATACTAATTGCCAAAAGGAGCCACAAAAATTTTAATCTGTCACCTATAATCCTGTACAAAAAAGCGATTACGATAGGAAGAACCATTCCAAAATGAATAAAGGCAGAACCAATTAGCAACAAAAAAAATTTATTATTCTTGGTTGTTAAATACTTCATGATTGCAAACAAATACACAGCCGTACCCATCCAGAATCTAAATTGGTTTACTGCAAACAATGGGTTAATAATTAAGATCATTAATACTATAACTAGTATTTTTCTCCAATCAAATTGTTCATTTGGGCAATGTTGTTCTAACGTATTTATTGACCGCAAGTAAAACGTTCCAAATAGCAACCCGAAAACTAAAAATAAATAGGTAGGTTGTATGGTAAATCGGGACAAAAAATAATAAATGACTTCTACAAAAAAATCAGTTGATTTGGCACTAGAAAAAGTAGATACTTGAAAAATTAGTTTAAATAGATCTGAAAATGACTTGCCAGACCAGTACTCTAGCATTTGAACGTATGAATGCCCATCCATACTATCACCAGACAGAATCATGCAACTACCCAAAAAGCCGTATAGCAATACGTACAGCCATAATGGAGTAGATTTAGGATTAATAAACAGTACGGAAATTGGCCAAATCAAAAAAAGTAAAAACTTATATTTTGAATGTTGTCTTCCTCTGTCCATGTGATTCTCTAACCTGTACTTCTTGTTAAACTATTTCAAAAAATCTATCGACATTGGTGTACCTTTAGCCAAATTACAATTAACAGCCTTGCCTAGCATATTCTTTAAATGTTTAGGGTGCAAACCAAAACCTGGGCGTATACTCCTTACATTTAATTCTGTAATAACATCTCCTTCCTTCATATTCTCCGTAACATACAAGGATCTACTGAAACGTCTTCCATTTATTTGTTTTTGGGTTGGAGTAAAGGAAACCTTACCTATGGCACTTTCAGCATCTCTTACGGCCACAACCATCTTTGTAAACTCCTCTTCATTCATAGAAAAGGATGCATCAGGACCACCAATAGAACGATCCAAAATAAAGTGTTTCTCAATAATTCTACCTCCCATAACAGTGGCTACAACGGGAACGGTGCTTCCAATAGTATGATCCGATAAGCCTGGAATAACATTGAATCTATTTACAAATTCCGGAATCATAGCCATGTTCGCTTCCATGATTGGTGCAGGATAGCTAGAAGTACATTTTAGCAACGCTATATCATTATTACCCATACGTCTACAGGCATCTAGAGCCAATTCTATATCTGATAAATCAGCAATTCCAGTGGATAAAATAATAGGTTTACCCTTAGATGCTACGTATTCAATTAATGGAATGTCTGTAATTTCAAACGATGCAATTTTGTATGCCGGAACATTTAATTCTTCTAAAAAATCAACGGCTGTTTTATCAAAAGGAGATGAAAAGCATACTAAACCTTCTTCGCTAGCACATTTTATTATTTCTTTATGCCACTCCCAAGGTGTGTGCGCCTCCTTATAAAGGTCAAACAGTTTTCTTCCATCCCAAATAGTACCACCTTCAATAACAAACCCTTTCATTTCGGAGTCTATAGTCATTGTTTCTGCCGTATAAGTTTGTAGTTTGATGGCATCCGCTCCAGCTCTTTTGGCCGCTCTAACAGTTTCTAAAGCTACATCTAGTTTCCCATTATGATTTGCTGATAACTCTGCAATAATGAATACCTTTTTTGTTAAATCAAAATCTGCTATCTTCATTTTGTTTTTAAAGTGTATTTAATATTGTTATTCAATTGTTCCTTATTAAAACCATGAAGCTCAAATAGTTTTTGAGAAGAAATATTTTCATTCATTACAAAACCAACAATTCGGCTCATACTTTTTATTTTAAAGCTGCTTTTTATACCTAGGGCAAAAAGCTTTTTACCTAAGCCCCGGCCATGATAAGCAGGCGCAAGGAGAAAGCTAATTGTTCCTTCACTATTTTCCAAATCTACACGGAACGACCCAATGGGCTGACCGGCCATTTCAATAATCCAATAATAACAATTGGAAGACTCTAATTTGTTATGAAACCATTTTGAGTGTTCATCAGGTAATATAGCTTCTTGTGAGAAGCTATATTTTCTAACGATGGGGTTAGTGCCCCAAGAATAGGTTATGCTTTCATCAAAAAAGTCGGCAGGTCTAATTTGGGGCTCATGACTAAGTTTGGCATGTATTAAAACATCTTTATAATTTCCATTGTAAAAGCAATGATCCACTAATCTAGCCTCTTTTTTGTAACCATTTCCTTCTAGAACAGGATATAAATGAGGTCTTAGATCAAAGGCATAAGTAAATAATTTTCTGAAATTAAGATTTTGAAATCCTACAATTTCAATTAGACGTAAGAATTGACTCCAGTTTTCCTCAAAATAGAGTTTCTCTAAACTAGTTTCCATAATAAAGGAAATTTCTGCATGTCGATCTATCCAATTAATATGAACCAGCCCCCCATAACCAATACATTTGTTGTCCTTCAAAAAAGAAAACAAAAACTGATCTGGCTGTTCTTTTTCAAATAAACGTTCTACAACCTCCGTAAAGTATTGGTCCTGGTCGTTAGCGATTAAAGGTTTGTTTTGTCGTAGATGATAAATTTGTTCATTCCGCCAGTTCATAATGTCCAATCGATCTTCGAATCGAATAGGGACAATGGAATAAACTCCATTTTTTATACTATTTTTTTCTAACGCTTTATACCTATTCATTTAATTTAACCTTTTAAAACCTCCGTGGCAAATAGGTCCTTTTAGATATTCATCTACACTGTTATTTCCATTTTCAAAAGATGCTATGGTTTCAAAAACTGGGTATATTTCTTCAAAGTACCTATTAATTTGCTCGTCAGAATGTTCGGTACATACGTAAACTCCATTTGAAGCCAAAATGCCTTTTTCAAGCATAGATTGCGTAATAAACGTTTTATATTTTAACCAATCGGTCGAATCAATGGAGAAGGTGGTAAGCGCATGTAAACCCGCAGTATTCATTTTTAACCCTAATTCAGCCCCAATTGTAATCCACTTATCTGTAATTTTTTTACCCTGAGCGGTAATAATCTCCCATGAGTTTTGACGCTTCATTTCCTTTAAGGTGGCTACAGCAGCAGCAGGGCCAATTCTTTCTGTCCAGAATGTACTGCTAATAAACGTTTTTTGGGTAGCTTCCATTACAGATTTTCTTCCTAATACAGCTGTTATTGCGTAGCCGTTTCCTAATGCTTTACCAAACATACATAAATCAGGATCTACCCCATATTTTTTATGCAAGCCACCAAAAGTTTCTCTGAACCCCGATGTACACTCATCAAAAATTAGTACCAACCCATTCTTATCGCATAATTCACGAATACCTTCAAGGTACCCCTTTTTGGGGCCTAAATTTCTTGAAACCTCCATTTTTATAACCCCCAAGTCCGGATTGTTGTTCACAATTTCCGTGATTTCATTGAGGTCATTATAGTTGAATGGAATAACGCTTCCTTTTAAATTTTTAGGAACACCAGCGGGGTCTAACCCAGGTAATAAATGTCCATCCAGACCATCATCACTTGCGAGGTTAGCAGACAAATACCAATCGTGCCAACCATGATACCCACATATCGCAACTTTATCTTTTCCAGAGGCTGCTCTGGCAATTCGGATAGCCATCGCATTTGCTTCACCTCCTGCTCTTGCAAAACGCACCATTTCGCCCCAGGGATGTAGCGCAACAAGATTTTCGGCTAATTCTACTTCCTCTGGACAATTAAAGGTAGACATGTTCCCTTTTCGAATAACTTCAGCTACGGTTTCATCTACCTTAGCATTATTGTAGCCTAGGGTATTTGTGCCAATTCCCATGATCGACATATCCAAAAACTTATTTCCATCAAGATCCCAAACATAACATCCTTCGGTTTTATCAAAATAAGAAGGCCATTGTTCGGGTAAAAACATTTCTGGCCGTTTTGACAGTAACATTGTTCCGCCAGGAATAAGTGTTTTCGCTTTTTTATATAAATCTTGTCCTTTTCCCATAAAATTAGTTGTTCTCGTTACGTATTGATTTTAGGTAACCCTCATTTCTTATAACATGAGAGTTTTCAATTTTCGCAGCATTTTCAATCATGAAATTGGTATAAGTAAGCCAGCTTTCATTTGTTCCTAATTGACTCACTATCCAATTCATGGCCCTCAAATCAACAGGTTCATCCACTGTCATTCTCACATGATTAAAATTTTCAGGCGCTTTATAATCGCCAGATTGGAATAGGTGACCTCCATTAAAACTACTGTTTTTTCGAATATAGGGGGTCACATGTTCTCTTTCTGATAAAAGTTTTGCAGCATTCCATGCCCGTTCAAGAACTGAAAATTTAAACACTTCAATATCTTGCCCATCTGGAAAATCTTCTGTTAATATATTAGCATAATAATCATAATTACCCTTTATAGCTTCACAAATTACCTCATCCACAAGAGCCGCATCAATTAATGGACAGTCAGATGTTACCCTAACCACCCAATTGGGTTGATGCAACTTTGCTGCCTGATAAAATCTATCCAATACATCCGTTAAAGAACCTTTATAACTTAAGACATTGTTTTCTTTTGCAATATCAACAATAGAGTCACTTTCGGTCTCCTCCGTAGTTGCGACAATAAGTCTGTCTACGCTCTTTGAAAGTGACATTCTTTTTAAATGCAATCCTAAAAGTGTATCATTCCCAATAGGTAATAATACTTTTTTGGGAAGTCTACTTGAACCAATTCTGGCCTGTGTAATAGCTAAAACATTTATTTTTTCCATGCTGATGGATTTAAAAGGTTTATGTCTTCTACATTTATGTTATCAATTCTACTCACTATTTCTGGATCTAAGGCACCTTGTACCCATTGAATGTTTTTAACCAATTGTTCCAAGGATTCCACACCCACTAAAACCCCATCGATATAAGGCTTTGATATTGAGTACTTCAATGCTAATTCACCAAGACTCATTTTACTTTTTTGAGCAATTTCATTTACTTCGGTTAAATACCTACCCAATGGTTTCAATTGAACAGGAAATTCGTTGTATTTCATAAAAAATAAACCTTGCAAAAAAACCGATCTTGAATGAATTACTTTTCCTTGCTCCTTTAAATTTCGTAGAATTACCCCCCTTTTAGTGTCATTATCTAAAATATTAAAAGGTACCTGGACCAAATCAATTGTATCATCATTTACTAATTTCTCGAGTTCATCATTTGTATAAACCGAGACACCTAAAACAGAAAATGTTTCATTCTTACTTTCAAGAAGTTGGTCATACATTTTAGTGCTACGCATAGATTCATAACTTTGAAATGAATGAAATAATAGACCATTTACCTTATTCACTTGCAAATTGCTTAAGCTATTTGCTAGTGAATTTTTCCACTCATTAATGTTCGATGCAGATAGCTTTGTAATAATCTTAAATCTCTTGTCTGGGTTTAAATTTAAGTAATTACCAATAACATTTTCAGCATTTCCATAGGCGGCTGCAGTATCTAAATAGTTAACACCAGCACTATAAGCATGATTTAAAATTTCATTAATCGTTTGTGAACCAACTTTACCTACAGAATTATTAATTCCGTAGTCAAGTCCAAATTGAACGGTTCCCAAAATTAATTTTTGGTTTGAATTATCCATTATTTAAGTCGTTTTCCTAACCGAAACAAACTATTTTGAGAAATCGGCTTACCGTCCAACTCAATTTTTGTTATCACAATAAAACCACCTCTTACTATAACCTTATAGTTACCAAATTCATCTTTGCCGAATATTATTCCTAAACCAAATGAATGCAGAGTTTTATCCTCAAAAAAAGTCGCCTCAAGAATATTTACTTTTTTTTCCTCAAAAAAACAAAATGCCCCTTCAAAAGGGTATCCGAAGGCATAAATAAACCTAATTAATTCCTCTCCAATAAATAATTCAAAATTTATTTTCCCATCCTTAGGAGTAAACAATCTCGGAAAAACTGAGGATTCATTAACATTTTGCTTTTCGAATTCAGAATCTGGGTTTTCTAATGACTTTATTCCATTGTACACAATTTCACTAAAGGTATTCATTCTAGATTTGAAAACATCAATTGGATAGGCTTTATTTGGAATCAAGTACGAAGATTTTGAAATTATGTCTCCAGTATCAATACCTTCATCTATAAAGTGCATACATCCATATTGCTTGGTACCCCAAAGTCCATTTAAAATCATCCAAGAGTCATTTGCAGCTCCCCTATATTTTGGTAAAGGGGTAGTATGAATATTTAATACTCGTCTTTCAAACTCAGCTAAAAACGTACTTTTAATAATATTCCTACATCCTATACTAATAATGTATTTTGGGTTTTGCGATTTAATAAAATTAACACAATTCACCTCATTCACATCCTTGAATTCCAATAATTCAATTCCAAAGTCACTTACCACATTGAAAACATTGTATGCATAATCTCCATAATGGATTTTATTTTTTTCAATTAAGGCCAAGTCCGAATCGTGAAGAGCTCTGGGATGGGTAATTACTGCTGAAACCCTCATGTTTAAATCAACTTTATTATTTAGAGTTTCGATTACTTTCTTTACTCCAATACCATGTCCCAGTAATACAACGTTATGCATAATATTCTTCTATATTTTTTGTTTTTATCCCAAATTGGCCTAGGAATAGAGTCCCAACTTTTTAAAAATGTTTTTTGTCTGCTTTGCCTAAACTTTGGTACAACGCTTGTGATTCTCTGATTGTAACAATTTTATACAAAACTTAAATAAAGTATTCGTCCAATAGCCTTTTATTACTAATAAAATGAAATTATTGTATCAATCACCTTTTGCTGCTCTTCTTCAGTTAAAGTAGGAAACATTGGTAAAGAAATACACCTTGAATAATACTCATCCGCATAAGGTAAACTTTGATTTCCATTAGAATCCTTGTAATAAGGCATTCTGTGCAAAGGGATATAATGTATCTGCGCAAATATTTTGTGATCTCTTAAATAATTGTACAACCCTAATCTATTTTTTACCTCAATTACATATAAATGATAAGCATGTCCTTCAACTACTCCCGATTGTCCTATAATAAATGATTCATTTTGAAAAGCTTTTTGATATTTCCTGGCTATTTCCCTTCTTTTACATATCCCTTCATCGGCTCTATTCAACTGACTGAGTCCTAAGGCA
This sequence comes from Salibacteraceae bacterium, assembly GCA_049606935.1. GTDB lineage: Bacteria > Bacteroidota > Bacteroidia > Flavobacteriales_G > Salibacteraceae > CAJXZP01. The sequence continues at coordinate 19,234 of JBMYWA010000016.1, read as the reverse complement.
GCCTGAAAATCAGTCAATCTATAATTATAACCCAAGGTTTGCATTTCCATATACCAGTTTGGATATTCTACAATAGAGTTATGAAATTGTTGGCCAACAGCCGTTTTTATATCATTTTGATAGCGATCAGAATCCTTGAGAATTCCATGGGTTCGCAACTCCAAGAGTTTTTTGTAATGTTCTTGATTATTAGTTGTAATCATCCCTCCTTCTCCTGCAGCAATATGCTTAACGGGGTGAAAAGAAAATATGGCTAGGTCCGCAAAATTACCATTTCCACATCTTTGTTCTTTTCCCAAACTGTCAACAAAATAACCACCTGGTGCATGGCATGCATCCTCCAAAATCCAAAGATTATACTTGTCTGCTAACCGTCTAAACTCTTCTAGATTATTGGCTCTACCTGCAAAATCAACAGGAATAATACCTTGAAATGTTCCTTTGGGATGGCTTTCTAATAATTGCTTTACTTTGCTAATGTCCATCAAGTATGTTTCCGGATCAATATCCACAAACTCCACATTTCCCCCACAATACTTAATACAATTTGAAGAGGCCGCAAAAGTAATAGGTGTGGCAATAACCTTAGTGTTTTTAATAACCCCTAAAGCCATAGCAGATAAATGCAAGGCTGCGGTGCCATTAGAAACCGCTATAGCATATTTACTACCAACGTAATCAGCAAAAGCCTCTTCAAAAGCTTTTATTTGTGGCCCTTGAGTTAAATAATCCGATTTCAAAACATCGGTTACTGCTTTAAGGTCTTCTTGCGTAATATTTTGTTTACCGTAAGGAATTATCATTTCGATTTACATTTTATTTTGATTACCTTGGAGATAGACCCCAATAAAAATTCATCAATTTATCTCTCCACTTTATTAAGAGAATTTCAAAGTTCGAATAGGTTGGCATGTTTTTCTGCTGTCCTGTATTATAACATTGCGATTCCAAGTATCGTTCAATTAGTTTCAGAACCTCATATCTATTTTCTTCTTTCAGTTTCAATTTGATACCCTCTATTGACTGCTCATCTACCTCCTTTATATTTTCTAATTGAAACTGATCAACCTTAAGATTAGACTGCAATCTTTGACTGCCAAAAAAATTGGGTTTTATCTCTTTAGTAACGCGTAATCTTTCTTTAGAAAATGATAATCCCAGGCGAGCAAACGCATTTTTACATGTTTCATCTCCACGTATTAATGATTCATATGAAATTACTACCGGTTTTTTGACTAGTTTGAAATACTTTTTATGATAGTTCTCATATGTTCTCGCCAGAAAGGTTTCATTTCCTCTTTTTTGAAAAGATTCCAGTAAACTATCTACCTTCTTATAAATCAGGATATTTGCTACATCTGCAATATTATTCAGCCTTTTGGTATGGTAGTTTATCCATAAGGGGTCTTTAGATGAATCGATAAACACCTCAATATCAGGGAAAAATCTAAATAAATTTTTATATAAATTGGCCTTACCACCTACTGCTATTTTACTCCATTCTGGATGGCTTTTTAATTCATCTATCAAAACTACGTGCTTCTTCATTACCGGAGAAATCAAACCATGAATCTCGCCAAGGGCCATGGCCTTGTCTTGATTAGATAAAATTACATTCACCAATGAAGTTCCACTTCTAACTGTTCCTCCAACAAAAATAACTTTTGGAATTGCCATATTTTATTTGTAATCAAGTTTAAGCGCCTTTCCGTAGATTTCCTGAATTCCATCCATATAGTTTTCGGTTCCTAATTCCAGAACTTCCTTGAGCCTAGAATCCACATCAACCACCTTGTTTTTATACAGGTTTCTTAATAAATTATATTGTGCAACAGGTTCGTGAGGTAAAAATGCAAGTGCATTATCCTTCAAATTTTTCTGCACCGCATAGCCCTTATATCTATTTGGACTCAACATCAAGTCCGTCCCATAAATTTTAACCGAACCTGGCTCATATTTCAATATATCCAGAATAGCATATTGTATTAAATTATAAGAACCTGTCAATAAGAATCTATTATATGATGTTACTACCTTTAATTTTGATTTTGGCTTTAGATCAGGGAAATAGGTGTCTCCCTTAAAAACTCCAAATTTGATTTCCGATGGAAGATTTCCATTATATTTTTCCTTCAAAATTTGACAAGAAACCCCATTAAAGTACGCTAAATCAGTTTTTAAACCCAAACATTCATCATCACACCCCTTGCCACTTTCCACATAATTTAACCGCACTATTATATCTGAGGAATCTATTTCCTTTGCCGTGTTTTCTTGACCTTTAACTGGTCCTACTAACGCCACTTTTTTACCCTTTAACAATTTTGATAGTTCACCTGAATAACTTTGAGTCATCCCATGAGAACCTCGTATAATAGAAACAAGAGTTGATAGCTTTTCTTTGTCTTCTACAGACAACGATTTTAGACTTTGAATTGACTTTATAGCCTTATCTATCTCATTGTCATCTAAAAAAGTGCTCACCTCTAACAACGGGTTTTTATACGGTGCCTGCTTGGCCTTTTCTCTAATCTTAAAACCAATATTGAATAAGCCCATAAAAACACAGACAGCATAAAGCTTTAACCAATCTTCTGCCTCCAATAATTCAGAAGCCAGATTTTCAGTTGCAATTATGAATCTTTCCTCTTCAGACTTTCTTTCGGATTGAATAAAGTAAAAAAAATCGTCCCACCAATCATCAGGCAATTTAGAAGCATTAATACCATTTTTTACTAAGTGGTCAAAGAACCCTTCTTTATTTTCATCCACGAGAATTTTTCTGGCTTCACGCACAAAAACCAATAAAGATCTTATAGGTTTGGTTTTATTTAATCGGTTCACATGGAATGGAAAAATTTTATGTAAAACCGAAGTGTTTTTTACGCCAATTAAGTTCCTAACGATAGCCTTAAATTGATTAATCATTTAGATATTTCTAATTATTTGTCACTAAATTAAGAGAACTTTAAATCTGAGTTGGTATAGGTTTCTAACTTAGCGTTATTATAGGCTTTAAAGAATATCCCATTGACATTAGCCGCTTCAAAATCATTAATAGAATCCCCAATAAGAAGTACTTCAGAAGGATTGTAACCATTTTCACTAATTAAATCAGCAACAATTTGATTTTTAGGTTGAGGAGAGCCATGAATAGAAAGAAACAGGTCGGATATTCCTGTACCTTTACAGATTTTTCTCAATTCATTCTGGTCTGATCCAGAGGCAATATGATGACAGTAATTTTTTTTATTTTTTCGAATAAATTTAATTGTTTCCTGAATCAACAATTCTGGATTAATAAGGTTAGAAAGCATAATTTCCGAAAACTTGTCCGCCCAGACATTTATTTCTTTTTGGGAGATTGGTTCTTTTCTTATCTCTTCGAAAAAATATTTAAATTTAACATATCGAGAAAGACCTCCGTTACTTTGGTGGTATTCCAACAAAGCTTCTACTTGCTCTTTTGGATAGTGACTTAAGACAGCGCTAAAACCTTTGTCTCTTACTTCATTTGAGTTCATTAAAACTCCATCAAAGTCCCAAATAATAGTATTAATACTCATTCAAAATTTCCTTTTTAAACATAAACTCCGCAAAATCAAAATCTAAGGTCGTGTCTATGTCAATAGATTGAGTTTCTGATACTTCTAAAAAATGTGGTTTCGAACAAATTAGATTTCTAGCTTTCAACATAGCATCTCGTTGAGCTAAAACTAGCCCAAAAGTAGGTGCATAATATTTAGGTAAATCTTGAGAATTTGGGGCATTCTCAGGGTCATAATTCAAGGCTTTCCCATTATGCCATAAAAACTCTCTAACCAGTTTAACTGACATTAAACTATTGCAATCCGTTTCATAAAATTCTTTAATCGCGGTTTTGTAAATGTCCGCCATCAACAAAGGTGCTGTAACCTGTGCGACTAAAATATTTTCAGCCTCTGTAACCTTTGCTAAATATTCGTGGTATTCACTATTAGTGCACTCAGAACTTGCGAAGTAAGGTTCTCTTCTGTGATACCCTATTCCTAACTCTTTTGCCTTCTCAATGGCCAATTCACTATCTGTATTAACAATAATATCATCTACAGGGAGTTGTTTTATTGTTTCAACCTTATGTTCAAACAAAGATTTACCCGCAAATGGTTTGAAATTTTTATCTTTCACTCTTTGAGATCCAGCACGTACAGGAATAATTGCGACTAGTTTTTTCATTTTTCTAGAGAGTTTATAAATTCATTAATACCTTTTTCAAGATTATACTCTGGTGTCCATCCCAGGTTAGATAATTTTTCATTACTTCCTGTAATAAGGACCTGATCGCCAACATATCCATCTATTTCCTGAATAGTTAACTTTTTCCCTAATCTTTTACCAATAGCATTAATAATTATTTCAGGAGTCAAACGTTGATTGCAGGTAACATTGTATGTTTCATTGTTGGATTGATCAGCTAAACCCAATTGTAATGCTCGAACTACATCGCTAACGTGAACGAGTTCTCTTACCCGGTTTTTTTTACCAGTAATCCTAATTGTGTTACTTTTAAGAGCCATGTCAAGGTATATACTTAATATTCCTTGGTGCGTATTATTCAAATCCTGACCGGCACCATATGTAGCAAATAATCTAAAAATGGTAAAGGGAATTCCGCTGTGCTCAAAAACTAATTTAGTATAGTACTCACCACTTAATTTACTTACCCCATAAAAGGAAATTGGTGTAGGTAACATTTCTTCTTTCGCATTTTCGGTATTGCCATAAACCGCCATACTACTCGTATAAATGAGCTTTTGAACCTTTAAATGTTGTGCTAACTTAACCACGTTCATCGTTCCCACCGAATTCCACATCGCGTCTTCATATGGGTTACCCAAACTAAAATATCCACCTGATTGAGCCGCAATATGATAAATAACATCAATCTTACCATAATCCAAAGTCAAAATTGATGGGTTACTAATATCGGCTACAATATGATTAATATCTTGACTTGGGGCTACCTTATCAATAGATAAAATTTCATGACCCAAATTAATCAGTTCATTTATTAATCTACCTCCAATAAACCCGCTTCCACCGGTAACTAAAATTCTCATAGTTTATTTAAGTTCTTTTATTATTGAGCGACATGCATTGGCAAAAATGTTCATATCAACGGAATAGGCAATATACGAAAAACCCAATCGCTGCATTATTCTTACCAAATCAAAGTCGTCACAAAAGGTTCCTAATTTTATTCCTGCGTGTTTTGCTTTAATCGCTGTTTCTTTAATTACCTCAATAACCTTTGGGTGATTAATTTCACCCGGTACCCCTAGAGATTGGGATAGGTCATACGGACCAATAAACAAGACATCAATTCCCTTAATTTTTAAAATTTCATCAATGTTACCAATCCCTTCAGTACCTTCCACTTGCAAGACAACCATTTTTTTATTGGCATTTGAAAAATAGGATGCCTTTTCCATGGTACCATAATCAGCGGCTGGTACAAAACGGCATACACCACGCTCACCCTCTGGATGGAATTTCGCAGCTTTAACAGCCTTTTTTGCCTGGTCTGGGGTAGCAATATTTGGAACCTGAACACCATCTGAGCCAACATCCAATGCTGCACCAATCTTATTTGCGTTGAGTTCACTCACACGAACTATCGAAGTAATTCCAGAAATTTTGGCTGCTCGCACAAGGTTTTCTAAAATATGAAGAGGGACATTGCCATGTTCCTGGTCAAGAATAATAAAATCTAATCCTCCATATCCAGCAGATTCAACTACCCCAGGGTCAATTGTTTTTGAGAATATTCCTAACATTTAATCACACGTTTAAAAATTTATAAAGGGATGTTTGAGTCATTCCTTCATATTGAGTTTCAGTAACACTAACTAACGAGATTCCATTGTTTTTTAATTGAGTAAAAAGATATTCATTTTCCTTGAACAGCCCTTTTTCCTTTTTACCCATTGATAGCCCAGAATACCCATCATAACCAGCTATGAACACCTGGGTACAACCCAATTCACGGGCAGTTTCTAAAGCCAAGGCCGTATGAGAATCTTGGTATTTATCGGTAAAATTCACATCGGAAAGTTCAAAAGCACTTTCATTCAAATGCATGGGTATATAAGTTCCCATAACCCTTGGATAAGGAGGTAGAATGCACTTACCGTTGAACTTTTTATCAAAACTGAATACCTCTTCTAATCGATGACCTTCATTTCCTACCAAGCAAAAATATTGTTGATTTGGCAAGGATTGAAAATATTTGCCGTTTTTAGAACTTGCATGTATAATCACAATATCGGGTTGCGACAAAATGAACTGATATAAACCCTTTGCATGCATTTTAACACTTGGGCCTCCACCAATTATTATGGCCTTGTCAAATTTATTTTGCGTATTAAAGTCTAGTTTTTTCAACTTTACATTATCCAAAATACCTTTGGACCTATTAGAAAGTGCTCGAATAATACTATTAAATGAATAAAATCGGTTTGCAAACCATTCCATTACCTCCTTTTGAGGGATTGAATGAGCGCCTGATACCATGTAACCCAAGTTTGTCCCCCATTTATGCTCATTCTGAAGTTGTGTAAAAATATCTACAACCTTTCCTAAGGCATTAAAGTTAAGATTTAATTCACTTTTAGAGTTTAAGGTGGTAAGCAATAACTCTGTTTTTAAATTTCCTGCACCTCTACCCATCCCTGTAATTGTGGCATCCACAATATCCACACCACATTGAATAGCGGTAAGGGTATTTATTAATGCGAGTTCCAAGTTATTGTGTCCATGAAAACCAACTTTTGCCGAAACTTTATCTTTTACAATATCGAACAACTCTTTCACATCTTCAGGAAAAACTCCTCCAAAGGAGTCAACCATGTAGAAATAATCTATTACTCCATTTGTAAGCTCCAGTTGAGAAAGAAACTCCTTATTCTCTTTCCAGGTTGACATATACATCACGTTAAAACCAACTTTAAATCCCAACTGTTTAATAACCTTGGCTAGCTCAATAGATCTTAAAAAATTCTTGGGGTCAATAGCTATTCTAACTAGATCAATTTTATTAACACAACCCAAAAGAATTTCCTCAGCATCCTGAGCCAAAACATCTTTTTCATTTAAAATGATGACTAGCTTCTTATCCGTTTTAGATTTTATTTCATTTATTAAATAATTAGGACAATAAAAAAACTCGCCATGATATCCGCTAAGCGGTTTGGATCTGTAACCAATTTCCAAATACTCTATTGGCAACTCGTTCATTGACTTCAAATAAATATCAACCATATCGGGGTCGAAGTCCCAATTGGTATAATAGCCACCATCTCTGATGGTACAATCTAATAATTCTAATTCCATTGGTAATAGTTATTTAAGGATATATATATTTTGGAGTTCATTTTATTCTTAACTGTTGATTTTAAAATCATTTCCAGGCTACTATCTCTTAATATAAAAGATACAAGGACATAGGGAACAACAAAAGTGGCGCCTACCGTGAGAATTCTAAATAAATGATTAATATCATAAAAAAAATACTTATCAAGAAAGTATACTAAAAAAAACACTAATGTATTGAATAATACTACGGGCATCAATTCCCTAACAATATCATGATATTGAATATGAACTGAACGTCTAACAACTACAACAGATACTAAAAATGCAAGAAAAGAAATACCAACCTGGTACCATAACAGTCCCTGAATACCAAACTTCACAACAAAAAAGAGCATAGAAAGGGTCACAATTTTTAAACCAACCTCAGCCTTAACTAGGATGTTTGCCAACCCATGTAGCTTAACAAAGTTTCGATTAAACGTGGTTAACGGAATAAAAAAACTTGCAACACATAACAAACGAAAGAAAGGTATGGCGCTTTCCCATTTATTGGATAATACTAGAATAATTAAAGAATCGGATAAAATAATTCCTAAAACTAACAATGGAAAAATAATAAAAGAAATCAGCCTTATTAATTTTAGGTAATATCTTTCCATTAAATATTTATCTTCTTGATACCGTGATAATAGTGGAAATGTCACCCTTTTAAGTGCATTAGAAAAATTGGAAACTGGTAACATGCGTAATGAATTGGCTCTATTATAAAAACCTAAAACGGTAGCATTATACATTTTTGCGATAACCACTGAATAAATTTGATCTGAAATGGCATTAATTAAGTCGATCAACTTAAGCTTATATCCAAAGATTGCGTGTTTTTTAAAAGTATTAATATCAAAATAAAAATCTGGTTTCCAAGAACTATGGAACCATAATAGAACTGAGTACAATAATGCTTGTGAAATGGTGATCCATACTAAACTCCACACACCGTAACCGTAATAAGCTAATCCCAACCCTAAACAGGCACTAAAACCAATTGCAGGTAAACTAATCAAAGATTGCTTTTTAAATTTTAATGATTTTGTGAAAAGTGTATTTTGCAATTTGGAGCTGGCTCTTATTGGCAATACCAAAAAATACACGCGAATAATATCTATCAATCTTTCCTGACCATAGAAGTGACTAATATTTGGAGCACACAAATACAGAGTAATATACAACAAGACCGCTAACCCAATATTCACCCAGAAAACGGAGGATAACTCCATTTGGGATACATTTTTTGATCGTTGAATTGAAAGCCCCATTCCCCCATCAATTAAGGCACCACCAACTGCCGTGAAAATTGTTATCATGGCAATTAACCCAAAATCGCTTGGTTCAATAAGACGCGCTAAGATAATGGTTACTCCAAAACTTACAATTTGTTGACCAAATTGTTGAAGAAAAACCCAAAGCATTCCGCTTTTTAGTTGAGCACCAATACTCATTAAAAAAATAAAATATTACTTTTTATTGAACCACGTGGTTTGCTACTTTTTCCTTCAAGGAATCTACAGTCTCCCATTCTTCATTTTCTCCAGAGTTATAATAAAAGCCAAACGGCACTTGTTTCGCAGAAAAATGGGCTTTATATTCGTCAAGTTTCCACTTGTGAGTTGCAGGTAATATGGTATAATATTTTCCTAAATCATACGTATAATAAGAGTCCGATGTGGTAATCATTTCTTCATGCAATTTTTCTCCAGGTCGTATACCAACAATTTTCTTTTCACATTCCGGGCCAATTGCATCAGCAACATCCAATATTCTATATGAAGGAATCTTTGGTACAAAAATTTCGCCACCCCAAGCATTTTCTAGTGCATGAATTACCATGGCCACACCATCATCTAAAGAAATATTAAACCTAGTCATCCCTGGGTCAGTTATTGGGAGTACTCCTTCCTTCTTTTTTTTGAGAAAAAATGGTATTACCGAACCATTACTGCCCATGACATTTCCATAACGAACGACTGAAAACTTAATAGGATTCCATCCAGTAATATTGTTGGCGGCTACAAATAATTTATCGGATGCAAGTTTAGTGGCGCCATACAAATTAACTGGTGCAGCTGCTTTATCAGTAGATAGAGCAACCACTCGTTCTACTTCGGTTTCTAAACAAGCACTTATGATATTTTCAGAACCCATTATATTTGTTTTCACACATTCCATTGGGTTGTATTCTGCAATTGGTACGTGTTTCATTGCAGCTGCATGAATTACAAAATCAATGCCCTTTAATGCTCGTTTAACCCTATTAAAGTCTCTAATGTCTCCAATTAAAAACCGTATTTGTGGATACTTAGAAATTGGAAATTCTTGAGCCATTACAAATTGTTTTTGCTCATCTCTTGAAAAAATAACAAGCTTATTTAACCCGCTACAATTTTTTAGTATGTATTTTGTCAGTGCTTTTCCTAAAGAACCAGTTCCTCCAGTAATTAAAATTGACTTTCCTTCGTAATTCATGTTATTTGTATTTTTTTATCTTAAACTATTGGGTTATTGGTAATAATCTCTATACCAACTCATAAACTCTCTTACCCCTTGTTGTATTCCAACCTTGGGGGTATAATTTATATACTGTTCTAATTTTTCCACACTTGCATATGTCCGAGGCACATCTCCAGGCTGGGCTTCCACAAATTGCTTTTTGAGCTTTAAACCTAGTACATTCTCAATTTCACCTATAAAATCCATTAGTGGAACCGGAGAACCATTTCCGATATTCATAATGTCTGTATTATTATTTTTTTCTTCTAAGCATCTACAAATTCCCTCCACAATGTCTGAGATATAAGTAAAATCTCGGGATTGGTTTCCATGATTAAACACTTTAATCTCTTCATTATCAAGCGCTGCCTTAGCAAAAAGCATTGGTGCCATGTCTGGTCTACCCCATGGACCATACACCGTAAAAAAACGTAAACCAATGGTTTCAATACCATACAAGTGCTTATAGGTGTATGCCATTAATTCATTGCTTTTTTTTGTTGCTGCATATAAACTAATTGGCTCATCTGTTCGGTCTGATTCATGAAAAGGAATCGTTGCGTTTTTACCATAAACACTTGAACTGGAAGCGTAGATTATTTTAAAAACATTGTAATGTCTACAACCTTCTAGAATATTAATAAATCCTACAATGTTTGATTCAATATAAGCATGTGGATTTTCAATAGAATATCGTACTCCTGGCTGAGCGGCTAAATGTACCACTTGGTCGTAATTATTATCTCCAAAAATTTTCGCTATACTGTCAAAATTACTAAGATCTTGTTTAAGAAATTTATAATTGGAAAACTTTTCTGACTGCACCCAATCTGGTTGATCTTCTAGACTTAATTGGATCCCACTTTCCTTCAACCGATCTAATTTTAATTGCACAGAATAATAATCATTAACAATGTCTACACCATAAACGTTATGGCCTAATCCAATTAGTTTATTGGCAACATGAAAACCAATAAATCCCGCAGCACCTGTAACTAAAACATTCATAACTATTTACAAATTATCCCAATACCATTTGGCACTTAAGGCCAGACCTTGTTTTATCTTAATTTTTGGGTCATAGCCAAACAATAACTTTCCTTTTGTCACAGAGGCCAAGGAATGGGGGATATCTCCCTCTCTATTTGGTCCAAATTTGATTTCAATTTCTTGAATTGCATCATTAAAAGGTACCAGATTCTTTTGAACAGCGCTAGCCAATTCCACTAGGTTTGTACGCTCCTCACAAGCAACATTTATTACTTCATTTAGAACCTTAGTGTTGGGAGTGGGTTTCTCAATAGATGCATAATACTTTTTCTGCCTTTTTTTTACTTGTTCTGTATTGGTAATTGCGGCCACTTGGTTTGCTTGTAGTACGTTATCAATGTAAGTAAAATCTCTGCTGTATGAGCCATCACCATTAATTACAGGGCTTTCACCCTTCATAAATTGAGTTACAAACTTGGGTATTACAGCTGCGTATGCTCCATTTACATTTTGTTTACGTCCAAAAACATTAAAATATCTTAAACCTACACATTCTATCTCATAGGTTTGAGAAAAGTTCTCGGCAATCAATTCATCCACATACTTTGTGATGGCATATGGGCTTAGTGCTTTCCCAATTCTGTGTTCCACCTTAGGTAATTCAGAATGATCTCCATACGTAGATGAACTAGCAGCATATACAAATCGTTTAACTCCAGCCTGTGCTGCTGCATGCAATATTTTGACAAATCCACCAATATTTACATCCGTACTTTTCATAGGATTCTCAATAGATCTAGGAACTGACCCTAAAGCAGCTTGATGCATAACATAATCACAATCTTCTACTGCTTTTTGACAGTCTTCATAAACACAAATATCACCTTCGATTAATTTGAATTTAGGATTATCTAAAAAGTCTTCTATATTATGCATATAGCCAGTAGAAAAATTATCTAAGCAAATAACCACATTATCTTGTTCCAGTAATACCTCACAGAGGTTGGAGCCAATAAACCCTGCTCCTCCTGTTACAAGGACTCTTTTTTTTGTGATTAAATAATCTGCATCTTTTAATGTCATTTTTATTTTATTTTTTTCGATCGGGATTCAAGTAAAAAAATAAGAAGCTAAACTACAACCTTCTATCAACCAACTCTTTCCCAAGTATTCCCTTTACGTCATACAATAAACCGCTTTTAGTTTTCAGTTTTTGATAGTCCATTTCTAAAAATTCATTATGGGCTACCGCCAAAATAACGGTATCATATACATCTAGGTCTTCCTTTGAGGTTAAGTTAATACCAAATTCATGTTTAACCTCTTCGACATCGGCCCATGGATCATATATGTCTACATCCATGTCATAAGTCAGTAACTCATGATAAACATCTATAGCGCGGGTGTTTCGAATATCTGGACAGTTTTCTTTAAAGGTAATACCTAACATTAGGATTTTCGCCCCTTTAACGGCTATATCGCCTTTTAGCATCATTTTAACAATCTCAGAAGCAACGTACTTGCCCATTCCATCATTCAAGCGTCTACCGGCTAAAATGATTTCTGGATGATAGCCAACTTCTTGAGCTTTTTGAGCCAAATAATACGGATCTACTCCAATACAATGCCCACCAACTAATCCTGGCTTAAACGGTAAAAAATTCCATTTAGTACCTGCCGCTTCTAACACGGCATTTGTATCAATACCTAATAAATTAAAAATCTTAGCTAGTTCATTTACAAAGGCAATATTGATGTCTCGTTGGGAATTTTCAATCACTTTGGCTGCCTCGGCTACCCTAATGCTTTGCGCTTTATGTGTACCTGCAATTATTACTTGTTTATATAATTTATCTACTTCTTCGGCAATTTCGGGGGTTGAACCTGAAGTGACCTTTAAGATTTTGGTTACCGTATGTTCCTTATCCCCTGGGTTGATTCGCTCAGGTGAATAACCCGCGTAAAAATCTACATTAAACTTTAATCCAGAAATCTGCTCCAGTACCGGGACACATTCATCTTCGGTTACTCCAGGGTAAACAGTAGACTCATAAATAACAATATCACCTTTTTTTAAAACATTTCCAACAGTCTCGGATGCTTTAATTAAAGGTGTTAAAACTGGACGATTATTTTTATCTGTTGGAGTTGGTACGGTTATAATGTAAACATTGCAATCAGCAATATCCTCAACATTAGCAGAAACACTAAATGGGTAATTTCTCAAAATATCTTTTAAATATTCATCCTCAACTTCCAAAGTATGATCATGGCCATCTTTTAACCCCTCAATACGAGAAATGTTGATATCATACCCTACAGTAGGCATTTTCTTCCCAAACTCAACAGCCAGTGGTAATCCCACGTATCCTAATCCAATTACTGCAATTTTTTTCATAATAAAGTTTTTCTCCCGATTAAAAGCCTAAACTACGGCCTAAACAACATATATGTATGATTTTTGTTTAAACAATCCACTTTTTTGTTGGATTGCAGAGTATTTATTAAATATTCTTATAGAAAGTGGAAATTCCTCCAAGTCTTTTCTAACATTATAATCCCAATTAAAAAAAGTTTAGATTTTATTACTCTCTTTGTCTGAATTAAGCCCTCCAACCCTTTTAATATTATCACTACCCACTGTAGCCACCAAAACGATTCCAAGGGTTTTCAGCTCCACTCGAGCTGTATTTCCTTTAATCTGAATCAGGTTAGCCTGCTTATTCTCAAAAGCACCTGAGAGTATCTTTATGGAATCTCCAGGTTTCAACGGCCGTGTTTCAAATTCCTGAAATTCATCAAGCAACAATCGCATCGCCTCGACCTCATGATTGTATACAATTGCAGGTTTTTTATTCCAGAAAACACTACGAACTACTTGCGTATCCTCTAATATCGCCAATCGATCAGCTTCATTACCCTGAAAAAAAATGTAGCCCGGCAACAAGGGAGTTTCTACCAACTTTACCCTATCACTCCACTTTTTCTTTTCCGACTTTATAGGACAAAATACAGTGTATCTTTTTTGTAAACGCTCTAGAACCTTTTTTTCAGTTCGAGGTTTTACGTAAACCGCCTGCCAATCCTCCATACCTTTCTTGCCCTTTGTTAGTAACCAATAATGATAGGTTAAACCTCTATTTCATTATCAAAAAGTATTGTTACAAAATTTGAGTGCCTTTGATTCTTTAATCATCATTAGATTTAGGATCAGCCTCAAAGTCAGTAACTTCTCTAGACCACACCAATAGTGCCGATTCTGGCACCTTATTCTGAGAATCTGAAAGCAAATAAGTAATAGTTCTCTTCACTAATTTTTCAGCCTTTTTACACAGGTTTTTCAAATATGACTCATCTATCTGACCAACAAGAATCAAGTCAATATTATTTGAATCTCGACCCATAGCTAATTCACCAGTTACAAAAACCGCCTTAACATCTCCTAAACGATCTATTACATTTTCAATAATATGAACAATTCCTACATGTTTCAAAACCATGTTTCGCATTTCCGAATACATTGGGTGTTGATCATTGGTTTTAAATATCTTTTTATTGCCTTTGGCTTTAGAAGTGAGAATCCCTGCCCGCTCCAATCTATTTAATTCTAAACGCACAGAATTCGTGCTTTCCCCAAACTCACCCGATAAGGCACGTAGATATCCATCCCTTTCCGGGTTGAGAAAAAAACGCAACAGTAATTTTACACGGGTTTTAGATGAAATTAATGATTCAAGCATCTTTGTTACTTTTATCGCTAGGTTGATATCCCTCTTATATTTTTAATAACACTGTCAAAACAACTCTTATAACTCACTCAATATCAACAAGTGGATCTCTGAATGAAAACCCATTGAAAATTTCGAAATAAGCAACTCAACTCAGTCTAAAACATGTTTTTATTCAAATATTATTACATCAGTTACCCATGTAGAAACGAAAAAATTGAGGCCAAATTCTCTCCTAGAGTCCATTTGATTATTAACTAAAGTTGAATATTGCATAAAAAAAGAAAACCCTTGCTGCATATTTATTATGATAACGTGATGCAGTAATATTCAAAAAAAAACTTGATGAAACGAGATACAAACTGTTTATTCTCCCCCCCAAAAAAACATCGTGAAATAATCTTTATCTAAAAAATAGAATATTAGATAAAAGGAATGAAGTATTAAGAAATGTAAAACTCACCCAATGCTTCGCCTTGTCAGTCCCATATATGGTCTAACAATAACGAGTAACAAACTTACTCGTTATTTCTTTTTTGTACAACTTTTTTTATTACTAAATTGAACATACCTACAAACTTTTGTACTCCCTTGAGAAACATTTATTACAACCAAGAAAATTACACATCCTTAAAAACCTAGCAATTCATAACTTGATACAAATCAATGTATCACGACCAATAATTATTGATTCAAGAAAATTATTTGAAATCAAAACACTTTTCTGATTCAATTAAATGTCCACCGAAATCAATTGGAATCACAAAGGAGCAAATTACAATCGCAAGAAATAACACATTCAATTATTCACCTCAATTCCAAATAATAAATTTATGAATAAAAATAACTTAACCTGAAATAATATTTGTGATAGTTATTTGTTAAAAGTAAAAAAGTTAGTATGACAAAATTATTCTATTAACACTTCCGTACTTTACCATCTAAATATCTTCAAGCTATTACGAGCAATTGAAAACTTAATAAAATTAAGTACTTTTTCCCCCGAGTCTAATAAATTATAACCCAAGGTCCAATCTTAATTTATTAAGCCAAAATCAAGGAAAACGTAAATACAGATGGCTAATACACACCAAAATCAGCGTTTCGATCATTTCGTATTAGCTATATCTATTAAAATAAAAACGAACTAAGAATAAAAAGCCAATTTGATCATCCAAGTTATATTCAGTTACGGGAATAGGTTAATATTTACTACTAAATTTAACAATAGTAAAGTGAACATTTAGAGGTTCGCCTATATCACTGGATTTTAGATGTGCTATTTTGTCCAATTTAGCTCTATGCCAGTAATCAAATTAAAAGATCCTTATCACCAAACAAAGCATTAAATATATCTGATGACAAATTATAAAACACAACTGCTAGAATTTTCGGAGCTTATAAAATCCTTTTCCACCAAGTTTTGTTGTCCTCTCCATCATCATCGTAATAACCATAACCATAACCATAGCCATAATTATAACCGTAGTTATATCCATAGTTATATCCATAACCATATGAACCTTGAACCACGTCATTAAACACTATGGAAATATTCTTTACATTTCCATTCCTATATTGTTCATTAATAACCCCCAGCAATTCCTTGTGTGTGTAATTTTGGCGGGTAAGATATAAGGAGGCATCTGCATACTTCATCAACTCTAAAGCATCACTAACCAAGGCAATAGGAGGTGTGTCCAGAATGATATAATCATATTGTTTTTTTAACTCAATAAACAACTCCGCTAGTAATGGGCTTAATAATAACTCACTTGGATTTGGAGGAACTGGGCCTGCGGTAATAAAATCTAAATTTTCAATCTGGGTTTTTGATATAATTGACTTTTGTTCAACCTGACCGGATAAATAACTACTCAGACCTACCTCATTACTTAAATTAAAATCGTTGAAGATTTTAGGCTTACGCATATCCAATCCAATAATAATAGTTTTAGCCCCACTAATTGCCTTTATTGACGCTAAATTAATAGCACAAAAAGTTTTTCCCTCACCTCCAATTGACGAGGTAACCACAACCATTTTAGAACTGTTATCCACAGGCACTGATTGTTTAAATATAAAATTAAGGTTTGTACGAATAATACGGAAACTTTCTGCTACCGCACTCTTTAATCCATTTTCAATTACGATATTGCTGTTCCCACTAGAATGACCTATGGTACCGATCACAGGAATATCTGTAAGCATGGTCAGCTCTTTCTTAGAACCGATTTTAGTATTTAAAAACCCCCGTAATAATATATAACCTATAGGGATAATAAACCCAATCATAATTCCAATTAGATAATTTACGCTTTTTTTAGGTTTGATTGGTCTATCAAAGTAGTCTTTTGCCTCATCAATAACCTGGACATCTGGCAAGTTACCAGCCATACTTAACTCCGCCTCAGCTCTCTTTTCAATTAAAAAATCATATTGCAAACTACTTAACTCGTATTTTCTACGAATATTTATCAGGGATTGTTCTGTACTTGGCAAGGTACTCAACTTCGCCCTCATTTTTGAGACCCTACCATTTAATTCTTTATACCTAATTGAAGTGGCATCTATTAAATTAGAAACATTTTCACGTAAATTATTACGTGTCAGTTTTATTTCTCTTCTTATCTGTTCTAGGGCAGGGTTTTCCTTTTGCAAAGAGTATAACATCCGATTGCGTTCAACACTTAAACCTATCAAATTATTTACCAACGTAATTAAAACAGGATCTTCCACTCCTACCACTGAAGGAGTCATTAATGAACTAAAATCATCTCCACTCTTTAGATACTCTAATAAATAGGTGTAATATTTCTCCTCTAAAATCAATGCTGAACGCTCTTGCTCAAGCGTCAGATAACTCTCATATAATTCATTAGCCTGTCTGCTTATGTCCATTACCTGGTGCTCAACTCTAAATTTTTGCAATTCCATTTCTACAGACCTCAATGAATCAAGTACTCCTTGCATTTGCAAATCAACAAACTTAATTGTGTTTTGAGCCAATTTGTTTTTTTCTTCTAACTCATACTCCGCTAAAACAGTTATAGATGTATTTAGATAATCCACAATCTTAGCCTTATTATCGGATATCATAGAAACACTAAGTAATGAACCTCCATCTGACTCTTGGGTAACCTCCACGCTATTAGCATATCCATCTACAATAGCCTTAGGTGATGCAAATCTAAAATACCAATTATTATCAAAATCAGAAGAACCATTCAAGGTATCCAATTCAACTTTAAAGCGACAAGCTGCATTTTCTATCCATTCATTTAAGGGTAATTTTTCCTCAAATTCCACTCCATGAATAATATCAGTTTCACCAGTGCTATAATTCAAAACCGTAAAATCATTCGGCTTTTCGAAAGAAAATGAATACGTTTTTAAATCTTCAGTAAAAGAAATATTGAATGGAATATTTAATATTTGATTATGACTTTTATCAAAAACCACCTTAAACGGGCTTTGACCATATCGAGTAAACATTTTAATTCTACCAGTGGAATAATACTCCACCTCTAAATTTAAACGATCAATTACTTTAGAATTATGTTTGCGAGATTGCAAAATCGCGATATGGCTTTGAATCAATTCACTGGTACCACCCCATTTAAACATCAAGTTCACGCTAGAGCCAGCTAGCGGATTTTCACTTTCTTTGATATTTACTAAAGTTGATAACTTATAAATATTAGTAGAATAGCGATTTACTAACCAAGCAACAAAAAAGCATACAGAAACACTTACAAAAAAAAGTCGCCAATGAGCCAATAAACTAAAGAGAATCTCTTTAATATCCATTTCCTCAACACCAGGATTATTTCGTTCCAAATTTTCCGACATCTTATTTCAAGTTATTAAAAGAAACGATAATTAACAAAGTTGAAGACAAAAGTGATAGTATTAAAGCTGTAGACTGAGCTGCATTCACTCCCACTCCCCAAGATTTAGCCTTTAACGGCTCTACGTAAATCACATCATTTGGTTGAATAAAATAATAGGGCGTATTAATAATTCCTCGACTTAACAAATCCAAGGTGTGAATTTTTGTTCCCTCCGGGTATTGCCTAATTAATTTCACATCGGCCCTGGAGGCCACCATATTTAAATCTCCAGCTAAAGCAATAGCTTCAAAAATTGTCGCTTGATTTTGCAAAATAGTATATTTACCTGGCGCTTTAAATTCACCAATAGCTGAAAATCTGATCCCGCCTAATTTAACTGATAAAAAATATTTTGAAAAATATTTAAATACATATTTATCAATTTCCATTCGCGCCTCTTCCAATGTTTTATTTAAAATATTAACATCCCCAATAATTGGTAAATTCACATTACCACTGTCATCAATATTATATCCAGTCACATAGTACAAATCTCCATAATTTGCGGTTTGAGCCACATTTCCTGAAGCTGCAACAGAGGTATTAAACAACTTATTAACTTTTTCATCTAATGACACTATTTTCACATCAATAATATCATTTGCTTGTAATTTATAATCGATTCGATGATAATTAAAAATAGTATCTGAAATGGTTGACTCTGTTTGCAGAAACACCATTTTCTTTTTTGGAACACAGGACGAGAAAATCAGTCCAATACCAAAA
>JBMYWA010000015.1:0-36123 GCA_049606935.1 Salibacteraceae bacterium | reverse complement strand
TAAATAAAAAAGAAAGGGTAAGAATTATTTGCAGGTATTAATCCCCAATAAAATGGAATAAAAAAAAGCGCAAATGTCTTTGCGCTTTTTACTAACTATCCACTAACTACTTTCATCTTTACAGATAAAAGAAAAATTTTTATTGATCTTCTAATAATATGTATTCTACGTACATGGTATATACTCCTGGTTCAGCATAAGCTCCTTCACCATTCACAGTAACTAAGTCTTCAAAACTAGAAGCATCTTCATTACTAGCCATTGGGAAGGTAGCAGGTAAGCCCGGTAAAATTCTATAATCAATTACATAATAATAATCTGAGTTTGTTCCATTTTGATTCATATAACTTCCGCCAGGTAAAAAATCTTGACCTGAAATACCAGATGTTCCGGCATGACCTCCAATGTATTTCCCTGTTGAAGAAGGTGCAACGTTTGTTCCGTTGTTTACATAAATGCTGTTGGCTCCAGTTGGGGCGCTAGCTGGTGCAAATGGGTGACTGTAATCTGCATAAGGGCCGCTTGCTCCGTTTGCTCCCTGATTTGGGTGAGATTGACGTAATTCAAGACAGCTCAAAGGAATATTTGGAATTGCATTTGGGTTGTTGTTATTTCCATATTGAATTTGCTGATCCCAATACTCAGGGCCGTTTGTTCCGGATGATCTGCCAACGGCATATAAATCCCAATTTACGGTGGAACTTACCTTTAAAATGGTTGCTCCATATTGAGTTATACCGGCATAGTATTCATCAATGTTGTCAAAAACAAACTCTACTTGATTGTTGGTACTAATATCCAATTGTAAAACTGGGCGCAAATCCATAGTGGCGGTAGCTGTTTGCTGCCCTATTAGCTGAGCATCTGCATTTGAGGAAATACAGAAAGATGCAAAACACAACATTATTGTTGTGTAGAATGGTAGTTTCATAGCGGTGATTTAAAATAGTGGTTTTAAATTCTGGGTCAAATGTACAAACTATTTGGTCATTCTTACAAACAGATTTATTTGGTTAATTTGGGAGTGGGTGGTTATGTATCAGTAAATGAGTAGTTTAGTTTGTTGGTGATGTGGTGAAACCTTAAAATGTTGTGATGAATATTTGTTTTTGAAACGTAAAAACTATTGTTACAAATCAGAATGTTATTTTAAAGCATCAGCAATTCTTAGAATTTGCTTTTCTACAAGTCTCCCGTTTAACCATTCTGGGTCAAGGTTTGCTTTATATTTAGTTTTATAAAAATGTATGGCAGGATGGTTCCATTCTAAAACTTGCCATTCCATGCGTTTAACATTATTTGCTGCGGCCACTTTTACGACTTCGTCAAATAATAATTTACCAATTCCGTTTCCTCTTAATTTTTCATTTACCACAATATCCTCTAAAAAGACACATTTGCCCTTCCAGGTAGAGTACTTAAAATAGTATAGGGCAATACCTTCTACTACACCATCTATTTCAGCTACAAAAAAGTCGAATATTTTTTGGTCTCCAAAGCCGTCTTTTTCCATTTCTGCTAAGGTTACTTCAACAGCGTTGGGCTCCTTTTCATAAATGGCTAGCTCAACTATTAACTCGCGTAATCTAGTAAGATCTTCCTTTGTTCCTTTTCTTATTACTGTAATCATAGTTTAATCTTTAAGAGCTTTTCTTTGCCAAAAGGTAAAGCCATTTTTTTCATAAAGAAACTGAACGTCATCTAATTTTTCAAGATGTTTAGTTCCTGTGATTTTTGCCACGAAGTACACATCTTTGTCAATATTGCCTGTTTTTAGCCAATTAATGTTGTGCCGTTTAGGATTAAGGTTAGGTTTTACTTTGGTGTAAAAGAGCTGCGCATAACTCTTATACTCTTCAGAAACTACGTAGCAGTCGCAATCTACTTTTGTTTCGTAAAACTCAATAGCTGCGTTTTGAGTAATGGCTTCAATTTTTGTTATTACGAATGTTAGAGTTAAAAAGACAAATAATCCAGTACCTCCAAAAATCCAAATGGCGCCTTTATAAGTTTTTCCTTTTGTAAGGAAAACCATTCCAGTAACCGTAGCTATTAGAAGCCAAATACCTGGAATAAACTCTAAACCTGTCCAGTTCACATTTGCGTTTAGGTTGGCCACCGCAAACGGATCTGCTGCTAATAATGGTTTTAAAACTTCAATATTCATACCTAGCCAGGGAAGGGCAATTAGGGCAATAACAAAAATACTCATTACAAAACCTAAGCAAATTTTCATCCATAAAGAAAATGGAATAAGCCCTTTTTGCATTTGGTAAATTACCAATGCAGCTAAGTAAGTTATCGGAAAGTAGGCCAATGAAGAATAATGAATGATTTTAGTGCTAACAATGGTGAAAAGAATAAGAACCACCCAAAACAAAATTAGCATCCATTTGCGCATATCGTTTTGATAAGGTCGTCCTTCTACTATTTTTCCCATGCTTCTAATCATGAAAATACTTGCCGGAAACACCAATAGAAATAATACCACAAAATGATACCCAAAGAATCCTCCGTGGCCAGCATCTTGTTGAGAAAAAAGTTCCCATTGACGGATAGTGAACTCAATGGCAAATTGAGGACCATTAACTAATGAAACCACCCCAAACCAAATAGAAGCTGTGAAAATGGTAACTAAAGTGAAAATACCGAAATCTATTATATCTAAATAAAACTTAAAGCGTTTTGATATCCAATACACCCCAAGGGCGATGCAAATAATTAGGAATGCCACGGGGCCTTTTACTAATATTCCTAGACCTGTAAAAATCCCAGCCCATATGATGTATCGAATTCTAGGTTGATAAAATGGAACATCAGCACTTGCTTCTTTTTTCCAATAATAGATAATAATGTTGTAGAGCCCTAAGAAAATAAACAGGTTAAACCACGGGTCAATAATTCCAGATCTAAAATATAAATGAGGCAAAATACTTCCAAAATAGGCTCCTGCCCATAAGAGCCCAAATTCTTTGTTATACAAACGTTTTCCGGCTGTGTATAAAAGCAACAATGTAAGTATTCCAGCAATTGTATTTGGAAAACGAGCGGCATATTCATTCATTCCAAAAACGTTCATGGATGCAGCCTGTAACCACATAAACATAGGTGGTTTTTCTGTAAAGATTTGATAGTTTATTTGTGGGCGCAGGTAATCATTAGTTATGACCATTTCACGGGCTATTTCCGCAAAATTTATTTCATCCCAATCAAATAAATGAACCTGACCTAAAAAGGGCATAAAAAACAAAACAGAAGCTAAAATTATGTAGATCTTATTCTTGTCCATGATTATTTTTTATTGTTGAATTTCTTAAGAATTGAGCTAACCAAATCATCATTTAGCCCAAAAACACCTTTAAGTTTAGAATATATGGAAATAAGAAAAGTATCGCCCCAAATTAGCCATTTTTTGGATCCATCAACTGGACGGGGTTTGTAAATGGTGCTAAATTTTTGAGGGGAACTTTCCTTGGTATAGTAATACAGGGCAATAGATTTTCTGGAAACATTTTCAGGACAAGTTAAGGGTTTAGCATAGCCATGGTAGGTATGCTTCCCTGTTGAAAAAATGACCACACGGTTGGCAATTGGTTCAATTGATTTTTCGCAAGTCGACATTTCTTTATTCCAAAGCTCTAAACTTCCTCCATAGGTAGATTTCCAATTTTCGTTTAAGTAAACCAATACATTCACCCGCCTTTGCCAATTCTTGTTTTTAGGATGAACCGTAAAGTCGGCATGAATATTTAGAAACCCCCCATTTTTTGTTTGATGCAGCCCGCTTCCTTCTAAATCGGGGTCAGCAAAAAGCGAATTTATTTGGGTGACTTCTTCCAGCCAAGAAATAAACTTAGGTGACTTTAATTCTGTAATTAAATTTTGGATAGGAACAGGAATATGTTCCCATTTAGTTAAGCCATGTTTGTTTTCATTATAGTGGATGTAATTAGTCCAAAACTGATCATCTACCTCCGGAAAACTGGTGATAATTTTGGCTAAACTCGATTCGTCTAGAAAACGATCAATAGCGATATGTGGGTAAGGCTGTGAAAGACTATATTCTTTCGATAATTTAGAGGTATTCTCTGTATAAAAATCGCTATTTATTGCCATTTATAGCCTTGCTAAATCTAAAATGTAAAAATAGTTGATATAATAAAGTTGCAATGCTTATTTCCAATTAAATTTGAAGACACTAAAGCGCATTGCAATTTTTATGGATTCAAAAAAAGAGAATAAGGTAATTATGTTTCAAAGAGGAAGTATTGAAGCAGGTGTTACTCTTGATTTGAATGATGAAATTTTAGAACTATTGAACACCATGGTTGTAGGGTCAAATGGGGCAAGATATTTACATAAAAATATTGCGGAACGAATTAATCAACTACCAAATAAATATTTCATGTATTTGCGAAAGAACGGCTCTATCAAGGGCACCTTTGTTTCTGCGCAAAGATCTATAACCGAAGATTTTGGTGAGGCGAATTCCTATTATATTAGGTATTTAGCTATGGATGAAATGTTTCAAGCTACTAAACAAAAAAAAATAAAGCATGGAAAACCGGATGGAATAATCAAAGGGTTGACCAAAAAGTTTTTATCTAAAGCACCTATAGATTTTGGAATTGGATACGGGGAGCGTAAAGATTTACCCTCCTTTCATTATGCTTTTTTTGATGTGCAAAATTTTCGTTCTACTGATTTAAGTGAATTGTTGGGAATGAATCCAGTTGGAGAGTTTAAGAATATGACTTTTACCCGTTTAAACCCAAAGGGATCTTCTCATATTCACAAATTGAAAAAAGAAGAATACCCTAAAATGCGAGAATTCATAGGTAAGCAATACAAAGACTTCTCGGTATATACCGAGCAATTCCTTTTTGCAAAAGGCAATTATTTTGTTTGGAAAATTGACGGAGAAATTATTGCTGGTGTGCAACCTAATAAATGTGAATGGGAAGTGAAACACATGGGTGGAATTAGCGGGAAAATGATGTTGGGTGTTTTGCCTTTGATTCCGAAATCAAAAGAAGTATTTGATCCTAAAAAATTCGAGTTCTTAACTCTCGACTATTTTTACATAAAGCCTGGTTTTGAAAAAGAGTTTGAGCTTTTAATTGAAGGAATGTTATTAGAGTTTGATGTGAAATTTGCTTTAATCTTCCAAGATGTAAAAAGCCCATTTATGCCAATGTTAGAGTCATTTGATTTCGGAATGCTTAGTAATTTTTCTAAAGTGCCTAATGGAAAAATTATGATGACTACTAATAAAATTTCAGAAGATCAAATCAATCAAATAACCAGCAAACCCTTCTTTACCTGTGGGGTAGATATGTCTTAATTCATCGCGATTCCAATTTTATTTTTCTTTACCATTTTTATGGTTGCTGAATTAAGCAAAAAAGAAATCAGAACTGAAAGCCCAATTTTAAAAAGGATATATTTTTGAAAAAAATTTTGTTGTTGCAGAAAGTACTGTGATTATGAATTCAGAAAAGGTTGTAATTTTTGAGAGAGGAAGTTTCCAATTAGGAGTAACTACCACAATTGATCCTGAGGCAATGGATATGTTAAGTGAAATGGTAGTGGGTTCTCACGGGGCGCAATACCATCATAAAAATGTAGCCGAAAGAATGCATCAAACACAGGGCAAATACTTTATGTATTTAAAACAGTCGGGTAAGATTAAAGCTACCGTAACTACAGCTCTCCGATCAATTGACACAGCTTTTGGGAAAGTAAATGCCTATTATGTGCGTTATTTTATGTTCAACACCCATTTGCAAGCTTCTTCGGATAAGAGGATTAAACATGGTAACCCGGGGTTAATAAAAAAATTACTGCAAAAATACTTTACGGCTTCACCGGCAACTCATGGATTAGGTTTTGGAGAGGACACTAGTTTACCTTCGTTTTTTTACGCCTATTTTGATGCAGAAAATTACCGCTCTACGGAACTCAGTCAAATATTGGGACTTAGTCCGGTTGGTGAATTTGA
Organism: Salibacteraceae bacterium; assembly: GCA_049606935.1. Classification (GTDB taxonomy): domain Bacteria; phylum Bacteroidota; class Bacteroidia; order Flavobacteriales_G; family Salibacteraceae; genus CAJXZP01. The sequence goes on along the minus strand of JBMYWA010000015.1, from coordinate 30,122 downwards.
TACCTTCGCATTTACCCGTCTTCATCCCCAAAAACATAAGGAGGTAGAAAGACTAAAAAAAGAAGATTATCCTTTAATTGAAAATGTATTGGACGATTATTATTCCAATTATTCAATCTATACCAAACAATATCTTTTTATAAATGATAATTATTTTGTTTGGAAAGAGAATGGAGAAATGGTTGCAGGAGTTCAGGTCAACAAATGTGAATGGGAGCTAAGAAAAATGAGTGGTTTAACCGGGCTTTTTATGTTAAGAATATTACCCTATTTACCGGGATTAAAAAACTATGTGAACCCAAAGAAATTTGAATTTATTACCTACGATTATATTTATGTAAAACCTGGTCATGAAGATAAATTAGAACGAATGTTTATTACCCTACTGCAAGAATTTAAAGCCACTTTTGCATTACTTTGGCAAGATGTAAAAAGTCCGTTACATCCGGTAGTGAATAAAATGGATAAAGGATTTTTAAGCACCTTTTCAAAAGTACCAACAGGTAGAACCATGATGACCCTGGGGAATATTTCAGATGAACAAGTATCACAATTAATGCAAAAACCGGTATTTACATGTGCAATGGACATGACTTAATTTTAAAAATATTATGAAGAAGATTATATATTTAGTGGCAGTTTTTATAACAATTACTTCTTGTACAGAACCAGATAAAACGGAAGAGGTAGCAAATGTTGAAACGGGAAACACTATAAATAGCCAAGAACATACCATGAATTCGGTGTTGTTTCATCAAACAGCGGCTGAGTACAAAGCTTTGTGTTACCAAACTTATAATTTTTCAAAGCTGGTATTAGAAAATAAGTTAAAAGATCATGCTTACCCATATGAAAAACCACCTGCTATTGTAATGGATTTGGACGAGACCGTGGTAGATAACAGTTTTTACAATGCCCAACTATTATTGGATAATGAGGGGTATACCAATGATTCATGGAAAGAATGGTCAGACTTAAGTAAGGCTGGTGCGGTTCCAGGGGCGATAGAGTTTATTAAATCTGCTCAAGAGTTGGGAGTAAAGGTGATGTTTATTTCCAATAGAAGAAGTAATGAGTTAAGTTCAACAATGAATAATGTAATTAGCCTTGGAGTAAATAATGTGGATTCATCAAATTTTTTGCTTCGTGAGGAGGAAGGTAGTAAAATGGCACGAAGAAGCTTAGTATCTGAAGAAAATGAAATCGTTATGTTATTTGGTGATAATTTAGCAGACTTTATGGAGATTTTTGATAAAGAATCAAATCAAGTTAGAAATGATTTAGTAGACAGTTTAAGTGCTGAGTTTGGGAACCGATTTGTGGTTCTTCCCAATGTACTTTATGGAGAATGGGAAGGAAGTTTATATGACTATAAATACGATTGGAATCCTAGCCAAAAAGACTCTATTAGAAGGTCTTATGTGGTTGGATATAAGTAATTGTAAGTTAACTAGTTAAATATTTGTATGATTCTACTGGTTAGGTTATTTTTGACAACCTTTTGATAGGAAAAATATTTGTGTGGAATCTCCGCCAAAATAGTTCACTCCCACAGTGTTCTGTTTGGTGGAGATTTGTTTTTTAAGCCTTTTTATTACTTTTAATCCAATCTGAAGTTTCTTTCACTGCCGTTTTAAATGGAGTTACGGTATAGCCCAATTCTGTTTTAGCTTTACTGATATCGGTAGCCCAATTGTGCGTGTACTTGCGAATAAAAGGAGGAGTAACTGCTGGGGTTATACCAAATTTATCACCTAAAAACTGCATCACTTTAGACGCACCAAGCATGATTGGTAGAGGTACTCCTATAGAACCACGTTGTATGTTATTCACCTCGCCAAACACCACTAGCATTTCTTTATAGGATAGGTTTTCACCGCCTAATATGTAATTCTCTCCGGTACGACCTTTCAATGCAGCTAAATAGTGTCCATTAATCATATCTTGCACATACGCATAGTTTCCGGTGGTGTTTCCATCGCCTGGAGTAAATCTAAACCCTTTGTAAATAAATTGATCTAAGAGTTTTGTAACCGCATTACTCGCACTTAATTCACCCGGGCCAAATACGCGTGTTGGACTAACAATAACGATATCCATTCCGTCTTTAACGTATTCTTGAATTTTCTCGTTGGCAATTAATTTTGTGCGTTCGTATTCTGAAAATGGAGGCAATACTTGTTTTATTTCCTCAGTGATCAAAGAATCATCTACTTGAGGTCCAAAAGTACCTGCAGTTGCAGTGACCACAACACGCTCAACTTTGTTGGCTTTAGCCGCTTCCAGTAAATTAATGGTTCCGCCTACATTGACATCGTAATACGTTTGCGGATTTTTAGCCCAAGGTTGCGCGTATGCCGCCAAATGAAAAATAAGGTTACATCCTTCACTTGCTTTCACTAAAGATTCTAGATCTAGTAAATTGGCAGGAGCTGAATGAATTTTAGGATGTTTAGCTAAATCAGAGTTTAGGCTAGAGCCTGGTCGGTGCATGGCATTTACTTCAATACCCTTGTTGGCTAAAAACAATGCTAATTGTCCGCCAACAAAACCACCTGCTCCAGTAACTAGTGCTTTTTTAATTTGAGCTAATTCCATCTTACGCGTTTATTTTTTTTTTTGGGAATGAAAAGAAAAATGGAAGGCTGAACCCTTCCATTTTAAAAGTTTTGTTTTTAGAATAAATCAGATATCAGGTTATCCTGAACTCCGTTTGGTAGAGTGACCTTGAGATTAGGATTTCGTTCCATTTCACGTTTTATGGCAAAATTGGCTTCTTCATTTCGAGCCCAAGCACGTCTGCTAATTCCGTTGTTCACATCCCAGAATAGCATGTTCTTGGCACGTTCTTCGGCTTCTGGAGTTCCATCCAGTAACATACCGAAACCACCGTTAATTACTTCTCCCCAGCCAACGCCACCACCGTTGTGGATAGATACCCAAGTAGCACCTCTAAAAGAGTCGCCAATTACATTTTGAATTGCCATATCAGCGGTGAAACTAGAGCCATCATAAATATTTGAAGTTTCTCTAAATGGAGAATCGGTACCCGAAACATCATGGTGATCTCTACCTAAAACAACAGGTCCAATTTTTCCTGCTTTAATGGCATCGTTAAATGCTACGGCAATCTTGGATCTTCCTTCGGCATCTGCATATAGAATACGTGCTTGAGAACCTACCACCAATTTGTTGGCTTTGGCTCCTTTAATCCACGTAATGTTGTCTTGCATTTGTTGTTGAATCTCTTGTGGAGAATTGGCCTTGATTTTGTTCATTACCTCTAGCGCAATGTTATCGGTAGCCTCTAGGTCTTCTGGTTTTCCAGAAGCACAAACCCATCTAAATGGACCAAATCCATAATCAAAACACATTGGGCCCATGATATCTTCTACGTAAGAAGGATATTTAAAACGGATACCGTCTTCGGCCATTACTTCTGCACCCGCTCTAGAAGATTCTAATAAGAAAGCATTTCCATAATCAAAGAAATAAGTTCCTTTCGCAGTGTGTTTATTGATTGCCGTTACTTGACGTCTTAAAGATTCGTGTACTTTTTCTTTAAATAACTCTGGATTTTCAGCCATCATTTCATTGGCTTCGTCAAAGCTTAATCCAGCTGGGTAATAACCACCCGCCCATGGATTGTGTAATGAAGTTTGGTCAGATCCTAAGTCAATGTAAACTCCTGCTTCTTCAAATTTTTCCCAAACGTCTACAATGTTTCCATCGTAGGCAATAGATACCGTTTCTTTGGCTTCTTTAGCGGCAGTAACACGCGTAACCAATTCATCTAAATCAGAAATAACTTCGTCTACCCATCCTTGTTCGTGACGTTTGTAGGTAGCTGCTTTATTTACTTCGGCAGTAACTGAAACCACTCCAGCAATGTTTCCTGCTTTAGGTTGAGCACCACTCATTCCTCCTAAACCAGAGGTAACAAATAGTTTGCCCGCAGTACCATTTGAATCAATTTTTCTACAACCGTTTAATACGGTAATGGTGGTTCCGTGTACAATTCCTTGGGGACCAATATACATATATGAACCAGCAGTCATTTGTCCGTATTGAGATACACCTAAAGCGTTAAATTTTTCCCAATCGTCTTGTGCAGAGTAATTCGGAATAACCATTCCGTTGGTCACCACCACACGCGGTGCATTTTTATGCGATGGATATAATCCCATTGGGTGCCCTGAATACATGGCCAATGTTTGTTCATCGGTCATTTCACTCAGGTACTGCATCGTTAATAAATACTGCGCCCAGTTTTGAAAAACCGCTCCGTTTCCACCATAAGTAATTAGTTCATGGGGGTGTTGGGCTACTCGGTTGTCCAAGTTGTTTTGAATCATTAGCATAATAGAAGCAGCTTGCTCACATTTTGCTGGATATTCAGAAATAGGACGTGCATAAAATTCGTAATCCGGACGGAAACGGTACATGTAAATTCTACCGTATTCTTTTAACTCTTCGGCAAATTCTTTGGCTAATACCTCATGATGCTCTTCCGGAAAATAACGTAGCGCATTTCTTACCGCTAGTTCTTTTTCTGCTTTGCTCAAAATGTCTTTACGCTTAGGCGCGTGACTTACGTTTGGATCTAAAGGTTTTAAAGGAGGTAGTTCTGAAGGAATACCTGCTTTGATGAGGTCTTTAAAATTACTCATAATTAGCTTTTTCTCTTTTTATTGAAACCATAAGGACAATGTTTACATCCATTTTTACAGCAATATCCTCTTTTAAGATGATAGGCTTCCGTAAACACCTTATACCCTTCTTCAGAGTAATAGAAGTCTTCTGGTTCTAAATTGGAATTGTTAAACATTTTGTCGCCCTTTTGTGGCGGCCAAAGGTAATACTATCGGAGTGAAAATGAAGGGTGGAAGGGAGACAAACTATAGTGGGTTTTTCCTTTAATTGTCAAGAATCTGTTTAATGATTTTGGAGGCTTTTTCTAAGTCGTCACTATCAATATAAAGTTCGCGTAGTTCTGGAATTCCTCCGCCAAAACCAGCCATTGCACCAGATTGAAAACCATTTTTTACTAAAGAAGATATACCATTAATATATAACTCGGATTTTATCCTAGAAATGGTAATTTCCGTATCGGTATGAATTTTTATTAAGCTTGACATGCGTGTTGTTAGGTACTAGGTTCAATTAATTCTATGAGAATTAGTAGTTGTGTGGAGGGCAAAAGTAAGGATAAGTAATGAATAAAAGCATGAAATTAAATGAATTAACTTCATGCTTATTCACAATGAATTATTTTGTAATCAGTAAAAAGTAATTTTTCTTACCTCTTTGAAGTAGGATGTATTTATCGCTTATTAAGTTGTCACTGGATAAAACGAAATCCTCTTTAACTTTTTCTTTATTTACCGAAATGGCATTTTCTTTTAGTGATCTTCTTGCATCACCTTTTGATTTTAAAAAACCAGATTCGGCTAATGCATCAATTATTCCCATTCCATCATAATTGGTTAGTGTTCCTTGAGGAACACCTTCAAAAATGCTTAAAAAATCATCTTCGTTTAGTGCTTTCAAACTGTCAGCGGTTGCTTTACCAAAAAGAATGTTTGAAGCCTCAATAGCGGAATGCAAATCTTCTTCAGAGTGCACAAGCTTTGTTAATTCTTCTCCTAATCTTTTTTGTAACAAACGCATATGAGGCGCTTCTTTATGTTGCGCTATTAAATCGTTGATAGTTTGTTCATCCAGTAAGGTGAAAATCTTGATAAAGTTCTCGGCATCTTCATCAGATGAGTTTAACCAGTATTGGTAGAATTTGTAAGGAGAGGTCTTTTTAGCATCTAGCCATACGTTTCCACCCTCAGATTTTCCAAATTTGGTTCCATCTGCTTTCTTCACTAGTGGGGCAGTTAATGCAAAACCTGAACCTTGAGATTTTCTACGAATTAGTTCTGTACCAGTCACAATGTTTCCCCATTGATCTGAACCACCCATTTGCAATTTGCAATTCTTTTGATTGTATAAATGGTAAAAATCGTATCCCTGAATAAGTTGGTATGTAAATTCCGTAAACGACATTCCTTCACCCGCTAAACGGTTTTTCACAGAATCTTTACTCATCATGTAGTTTACGGTAATATGTTTTCCAGTATCTCTAATGAAATCCAAGAAATTCATATCCTTAAACCAATCATAGTTATTTACAACCTCAGCCGAGTTTACCCCACAATCAAAATCTAAAAACTTTTGCAATTGTGTTTTTTGGCAATTTAAGTTGTGGTTCATCACCTCTAAATCGAGTAAGTTACGTTCTGAACTTTTTCCAGATGGGTCACCAATCATTCCTGTGGCACCACCTACCAAGGCTAACGGACGGTGTCCGGCTCTTTGCAAGTGAACCAATAACATAATTGGAACTAGATTTCCAATATGTAAAGAATCGGCAGTAGGGTCAAAACCTACATATCCTGAAACCATTTCTTTGTTTAATAGTTCTTCGGTTCCGGGCATAATGTCGTGAATCAATCCACGCCATGTTAATTCTTTTACTAAGTCCATATCGTCCTGTTTTAAGGGCGGCAAAGATAATTTTCAATTCATATTGACGAACGAATTAATGCATAAAACTTGTGTTCAATTTCTCTTTACTGTACTTTGATCGCCTAAATTATTTGCATGAAATTAAATTTTAAATTCTCCGTGTTCATTGGGTTAATTATTCTCTCGTTCACATTAGCTTCTTTCGGTAAGAAAAAGGAAAAATTAAAATACGTGGAGGTGGAAACCACTTATGGCGTAATGAAGTTCAAATTGTATAACGAAACCCCATTGCATAGAGATAACTTTATTAAACTGGCTAATGAAGAATATTTTGATAGCTTACTATTTCATAGAGTCATAAATCAATTCATGATTCAAGGTGGAGATCCCGATTCTAAAGGAGCTCCTGAAGGTAAGATGTTAGGTAATGGAGGTCCGAAATATGATATTGATGCGGAGTTTGTGAACGGCCTTTACCATAAAAAAGGAGCCTTAGCCGCTGCGAGAGAAGGCGATGACGTAAATCCATTAAAACGTAGTTCAGGAAGTCAGTTTTACATTGTTCAAGGTCAGATTTTTGATTCTGTTCAATTGGCCAATATGCAATCTAAGCGCATGGAAAAAATTAGAAAAGAGGAATTTAAGTCCTATCTAAATGCGTCAGAAAATAAGGCTTTATTAAAAGAATATAAAAAAGCAATAAAGAGTAGGGATGAAGTTGCTGGTCAAAAAATCATTGACTCTGTGGATGTAATGATCAATCCAATTTTAGAGAGTTACGCCTATACCGATGAGCAAATCAAAACATACACCACGGTTGGAGGAACACCTCATTTGGACTACGCTTATACGGTGTTTGGTGAAATGATTGAGGGTTTTGAAGTATTGGATTCCATTGCTTCGGTACAAACAGATAGAAACAACCGACCAATGAAAGATGTAATTATGAAAATACGAGTGGTAAAAAAGTAACTAACAAATATGACTTTTAAGCCTTTCAATTTCTTTATGGAAGTTGAGTGAATTTAACGCTTCCATTTTTTCAATGGTACTTTTAATGAACTTTTGATGTGCCTCCGAACTTGGGTTAAATGGCCTGTGATTACTAGCGTTTATTAGTTTTTCCACTTCACTAACTTTTTTTACTGCATCTAGTGAAAGAAATGATTCTTTAAATTTATCCCAAATGTATTCAACGGCCTCTATGGATGGATGTACCAAATCTGATTTGTAAAATCGGTAATCTCTTAGATCGTCCAATACCAATTCATATGCAGGGAAATAGCTTAGCTGATAATCTTCTTTGGTTATTCGATAAATAGTGTCAAACAATCTGCCTTTGCTCACTTGATTTTCAAAAAAACCATCGCTTAAATGACGAATTGGCGAGATGCTAAAAACAATCGATAGATTTGGGTTAATTGATTTAAGATTGGAAATAGCAGAAAGCAATTCAGTTTCCATGGTCTCAACTGGAATCAGTTCTTTCAAGAATTTTTTTGCAGGTAATTTATGGCAATTACTAACTATCTCATTGCTGTCTTTTAGTCTGTACACCCACGAAGTTCCAAGTGTAATAAACAAATAGTTTGCAGTTTTTATTCTTTGTCTTGCTGCTGTTAGATTAGAGTTAATTTGACCTAAACATTCATTTTTATCTGTATTGGAAAAGTCACTATGATGGTCAAAACTAAACCAACGCTCATTCTCCATTTGAAGCTCATCAAAAGAATATTCTTTATTTGAACACAAAATATTGATTTGCTTAGATAACGCCAACGGATTGTAAACAATACCAAAAGGGTTGGAAATTGAGTTAAATTTTAATCGGGTAAGATGGTCATGAATGTTTGAAGAAAAACAAGAACCCATTAGCAGCATGGAAGAGTCATAGGTGATTTTCTTATCAAATTGAGGAGTAGGTATTTCCGTACGAAACTTCATTATTGATTTTTGTTTAACAGACCTCTGGATATGGCAAAGATTAATAATAATAATCCAAACGCTAATGAAACTCTACCTATGATGTCGCCATATTTAGTGTAGAATGTGAGCTCGCTATTTACACCGATTTTTGATTTTATCACGTCCGGAACCCACCATTCTGTAGCTTGATGGGTAACTCCTCTTTGGTCAATAAAACAAGAAATGCCTGTATTTGCCGAACGTGCAATGCTCCTGCGGTGTTCAATAGCTCGAAGCTGTGCGTAAAGCGCATGTTGTTTGTACCCTGGGGTGTTTTTCCACCACCCATCATTGGTGATAATAAAAATTGCCTCAGCCCCATTGTTAATGAAATCCCCTACAAATTCACCGTAAACAGATTCATAGCAAATTACTGGAGCCACGTTCTTTCCAGATATGGAGGAGAAAACGGTTCTTTCATCTTGACCACCTAGAGAACCCACCGCTCCTCCTAGATCAAAAATTAAATCTTGAATAGGACGCAACAAATGGGGAAAGGGAATTTTTTCCACACCCGGTACCATTTTAGACTTATGGTAAAATAGCGGAGTCGAATTATTTGATATGGAAATAGCGGTGTTGCAATTATCATATTTTACTCCACCGTTTGATGTTCGAGCAGTGATTGGAATTTTTTCATTTGGCCCGTATAAGTAGAAAGTACTTGCTCCAATAATTACTTGAGTGTTCGGGTATTTTGACAAGAATTTCTGAATAACTTGAAATTCTGGTAAATCCTCTAAAACATCTTCGTCAAAAGTTTGAGGAATGGCCGTTTCCGGAAAAATTACAAAATCTGTGGTTTTTGTCGTTTTACTATTTGCCAACTCAAACATTTTTTGAACTTGCTCAAAGGAGGTTAGTCCACTAAATTTTTCGTTATACGGATCAATATTAGGTTGAACTGCAACAACTTCTATTTTCTCAGGGCTTTCTTCAAACCCAGACCAAATAAATGCGGAAATGACTAGTGGAATAACGATGACCAAAAGCCATTTAATACCAAAGATTAAACCGGGTAAATGATACGGTTTTGATTGGTGCAGGGCAGATTTCTCCATCCAATGAACCAAAAACAAATTGCTAAGTAATATCCATAAACTACCGCCAAACACCCCTGTATATTCGTACCATTGAATAATTCCTGGATGATTTGCTAATCCGTTTCCAAGGGTTAACCAAGTCCAAGATAAATCCCAGTCTAGGTGAAAATATTCCCAAGCAATCCAGAAAAAAACCAAGGCAAAATCACCTCGAAAAGGGCCTAGTTTTTTTCGAGTAAAGTGAGCTAGATGAATAACTATAGCTAAGAAAAGACTGTTTAAAACAATGGCCATAATGCTCCCCTCGGGTGATGCATTCCATACCCACCAAGTGGTAAGGGAGTTAAAAGTAAATAAGGTAAAAAAAACGAAAGGAAGAAATCTTGATTTTGTATTCTCCAAAAGTGATTCCTTGTAAATGGATCTCTCTAGTAAAAATAACGGTACCAAGGCAAAAAACAGTAGTGGCGTAGCCCCACCAATTGAAGGCCAACCAGCGGCTAATAATACACCAGAGGAAAAGGCGAGACCAATCTTTTTTGTAAGCGTCATTTATCTAATTCTAAAAATTCAAATATACATGAGGTCTAATTACTTTACTAGGGAATTAGATTCATTATCTTTCCTGAAAAAAATGGATAATATGTTTGCAGTTATATACACGTTTAAAGTTAAATCTGGTATGGAAGCCGATTTTTTAAAAGGATGGAGCGGATTGACGCAGCTTATTTATAAGTACGAGGGAAGTTTAGGTTCCAAAGTGCATAAAATGGAAAGCTTAAAATATTTGGCTTATGCCCAATGGCCAAGTAAAGAAAAGTGGGAAATGGCTGGAGGAAACTTACCCGAGAAAGCCAATTACTATCGTACTTTAATGAAGGATAGTTGCGATGAAATTAATACGGTACACGAAATGGATTTGGTTTTAGATTTAACCAATGAAAAATTATTTGAGAAGAAATAGACTACTTGAGCTTAATAGGGTCTTGCATTTTCTTGGTTTTTTCGGCAGGTTTAAATGAACCAACATCAATACGAAGCGAAAAAACATTTGAATACAAAGAACTATTTGTTTGGTCAATTGCTGTTAAAGCGTAATCTAAGACTACATTACCTAAACCGAATAGATCATCAAGCCTAATTCCTACCCCAAAATTTGGTTGCATTAACCAATCATGTTCAGTGCTATTTACTTTGGGCTGCTTTTGAATATTTCCTATGCCACCCCTTACAAATAAAAACTGATTGTATCCTAATTCAAGCCCCATATGCGGATCAATGCTTACCGCATTACCACTTATTAGTGTTGGTCTTCTCCCATCAAAATACATGTCAAAATCTATTTCGGGTAAAATAGAGAACTTCTCTTTTATGGTAAACTCCTTCGATATTCCAAAAAGTATTTTAGGCAAAGTAATTTCGGTTCCATTTCGTGGAATTTCATTTCCTGTTTCCTCAAAAACATCCTTCGTATTTTGATCAAGGGTATAACTCCATGCGTTTACGGTTGTGGTTAAATCTCTAGCCATTACCGCAAATTTCCATTTGTTCATGGTATAGTTAGCAGAAGCATCTAATCCAAAACCGTAGGCATTGGCAAAATCCCCAATTTGACGATAAATGATTTTGAAATTTCCACCTAAAGATAGTCCTTCAATTTTTGTTTTTCTACCGTAAGAGACTAAAAAAGCATAGTCGGCAGTAGAGAATGTGGTAATTCTATCGTAATTAAAATTCCCGTTTGGATCTTTAAAATTGATGGTGTTTAAGATATTGTCTACCCCGAAACGTATAACCGACAATCCCACTACGCCATTGTCTACTGGTATGGCTACGGAGCCATAATCATAATTTGAAATTCCAGCAAAATAACTGGCGTGCATAATTCCTACCTGAAATTTGTCGTCAATTTCAACAAGGTTGGCAGGATTCCAATAACCAGCCGTAACATCGTCAGTAGAGGAAACCACACTGTTAGACATACCTAACCCTCTAGCGCTTACCCCAATATTAAGGAATTCATTAGAATACTTTACCTGTGCATAGGTGAAGTTGGAGGAGAGAAAAAACAAAGAGAATAAAAGGGTATAGATGTACACTTTTTTATTTCTTTTTAAACTACGTTGAGCCATAATAACAAATGTAGCCTATTAACCATATTTAAGATTAAAAATTGCGTGACCAATAAAAAAAATCTAAATTGTTTTTCTATAACACTAAAAAATGAGCCAGAAAAGATCGCAGGTTGAACAAGAAAATTTGAAATTTCAAAAAGTAGCTTTACTACTTGGAGTGGTTTTGTTTGGACTAAAGTCAGCAGCATATATAATTACTAATTCAAACGCTATTTTAACCGATGCACTGGAAGGGTTGGTTAACATATTAGGGGCTGGATTTGGCTTGTTTAGTTTGTACTATGCCACCTTGCCAAAGGATGAAAACCATCCCTACGGTCATGGTAAAATTGAGTTTATTTCCTCTGGATTTGAAGGTGGATTAATTTTAGTGGCTGGTGTTTCTATGATAGCCAAAGCAATTTATACTTTCTTTTTCCCAGAAGAAATAAATATGAATCTTCTAGGAATTTCATTGGTTGTCATTGCGGGTATTTTAAATACCATTATGGGATGGTCTATGCAAAAACAAGGAGAAAAAGTTAACTCGGTGCAACTGCAAGCGGGCGGGAAACATTTACTAAGCGATGGGTATTCTACTGGAGGTTTAATTTTGGGTTTGACTATTGTATGGGCAACAGATGTGGTTGCTTTAGATAATGTTTTAGCAATTTTGTTAGGGGTAATTATTTCGGTTACTGGGGTGAAAATTATTAGAAAATCTATTGCAGGTGTAATGGATGAGGCTGATCCGGACCAACTAAACCAAGTAGCCACTATTGTAAATGAACAACGAGCATCTTGCTGGGTAGATATGCATAATTTAAAAATAGTTAGATATGGAGCTAAAATTCATTTGGATGCCCATTTAACTTTACCATGGTTTTTTTCCTTGCAAGAATCTCATGAACAAGTGAATGTATTGGAAGAAGTTTTAAATAAGGCCTTTGATAATGCAGTAGAAGCTTCTATTCACATGGAGCCATGTTTGCCAAAATCGTGTTCTATTTGTCAATTTACCTCTTGTACCTTTAGAAAAGATGAGATGGTAAAAAAAATAGAATGGAACGGCAGCCATTTGTATAGCTCAAAACATCATCACGCATAGTGTGAATTATAATTTGAAAGTTTGTTACTTTGAAATTGATTTTCCTATATTTGCGTATCAATTAAATCAAATTAGAATAGTGCATTTAGGATTTTTTAGAAACCTTTCGAGCTATTTTCTATACTATCAAAATATGAAATACCCATTTTTCTTTGCCATGTTGGCATTTTTTATGAGTTCCTGTTATTACGATAACGGGGAAGATTTGTACCCGGTTGATCCAAATGATTGCAATACCGACAGTTTAACTTACGATAATCAGATTAAAGTACTGATAAACGTAACCTGTGCTACACGTGGATGTCATTACACGGGGTCGCAAGCACCAGCTCTAACCAATTACCAGGAAGTTTTGGCAAATTTGGATAGGATAGAGGCAAGAGCTCTACAAGAACGAACAATGCCTCCATCAGGACCACTTTCTACATGTAAACACAATCAACTAACGCAATGGATAGCCGATGGCGCTCCAGAAAACTAAAGATTATGATAAAAAAAATAGTAGTTATTGTTGGAATTATTGGATTATTAGGAGGTGTGTATGCATACATGCAATTTAATAAAGAGCATAGAGACGTAAAAGGTGAGGAGGCAGCTCTGCAAATTACGGCCGTTGATTTATTTAATGCCTATGTGGAAGATGAAAAGAGCGCGAATTCACTATACCTTGATAAGGTGATGGCAATTACAGGAACGGTTATAGAAGTGGATACAGATAATTTAATGGTTGTTTTAGAAACAAATGATGACTTTGGAACCGTTAATGCGCAATTTGATAGCCTTTCGGATTTAGAAAATATAGCTGTTTCTCAAGAAGTTGTAATTAAAGGACGCTGTACCGGTGGTGATGATTTAGGAGTAGTAGTAACACAATGTAGCATATTAAAATAAAAATAGAACGATGAAGTATATAGGATTAGTTATTGGATTAATTACGCTTAGCACAAGTGTTCAAGCACAAAAGTATTTTACCAGAACCGGAGAAATATCATTTTTTTCTTCTACTTCTGTAGAGGATATTGAAGCGCATAATAAAACGGTTACTGCAGTTTTTGTTGCAGAAAGTGGCGCTATACAATTTTCGGTAACCATGAAGGCCTTTCATTTTGAAAAGGCGTTGATGGAGGAGCATTTTAATGAAAATTATGTAGAAAGTGATGAGTTTCCTAAATCTACATTCAAGGGTAAGATTGTAGACATGGCTTCCATAAATTTAAAAAAGGATGGCGAATATTCCTCAAAAGTAACAGGAAACCTAACTATTCATGGGGTAACTAAAGAAATTTCGACAATGGCCACTTTTAAAGTGAAGGGAGAAAAAGTTATTGGCATGGCGAAAATACCGGTAAACCCAGAAGATTATAAGATTGAGATTCCTGGAGTGGTTAGAGAAAAGATTGCCAAAGAATTAGAGGTGTCTATAACCATGAATTTTGTCGAGAAAAAATAGAATAAAAAGATCTAACTATGATAAAAAAAATACTAGTTTTTGGATGTGTGGTTATTGGCGTTCTATCGGCTAACGCGCAAGATGACATGGATCTTTTAGATGACCTAGGTGAAGATAGTACAGAAGTTGTTTATGCAACGGCTAGTTACAAGGCTACCAGAATAATTAATTCAATTTCGTTAGAGAATACAGCTGAGGGAGTGCTGGATATGCGGATTTCACACCGTTTTGGTACAATGAATTCAGGTGTGGATGAATTTTTTGGATTGGATAATGCGGTAACTCGAATTGGTTTTGATTACGGGGTTACTCCGTGGCTTATGGTAGGTATTGGTAGAAGTACCTATGAAAAAGCCTTTGATGGTTTTTTTAAAGCAAAATTGTGGAGGCAAAGTACAGGGGCTAAAAATATGCCTGTTTCCATTCAATTCTTTTCATCTATGATGATAAATACCCTAAAAGCAAGTTCGCCTGCAGAGGACCTTTTTTCATCAAGAGTAAGCTACACATTTCAAATGCCTATTGGTAGAAAGTTTAATAAAGGAACTACCGTTCAAATTATGCCAACTTTGGTTCACCGAAATTTTGTAGAAACAAAAGAGGAGAAAAATGATGTTTTTGCCTTAGGTATTGGAGGTAGACAGAAACTTTCTAGACGCGCGGCATTAACATATGAATTTTATTATGTACCAGATGGTCAACTAGCTCCAGAGTATGTGAATTATTCTTTCTCGGTTGGAGTAGATATTGAAACTGGAGGACACGTATTCCAGTTGTTTCTAACAAATTCTCAAGGAATGAATGAGAAGCAATTCATAACTCAAAACACTGGAGAGTGGAGTGATGGTGATATTAGAATTGGGTTTAACATTAGCCGTGTATTTACGGTGAAAAAACCAAAGAATTAATACCTGAAAAAAGAGTATAAAAAAAGCCGCTTTCACTTTGAAAGCGGCTTTTTGTTTGCTGTATTTTTGTTTACATCATTCCTGGCATTCCTCCACCCATTGGAGGCATTGCAGGAGCCCCACCTTCTTCTTCCTCGTCTGCTAATACACACTCGGTAGTTAAAAGCATTCCAGCAATAGAAGCCGCATTTTCTAAGGCAATTCTAGTTACTTTTGTAGGATCTATTACACCTGCAGTCATCATGTTTTCGTAAACATCTGTACGTGCATTATAACCAAAGTCACCTTCACCTTCAGATACCTTTTGAACAACTACAGCTCCTTCGCCACCAGCGTTAGATACAATTTGTCTCAATGGTTCTTCTAATGAACGTCTAACGATAGCAACACCAGTAGCTTGATCATCATTTTCTGTATTGATAGAATTGATGGCATCAATAGCTCTAACCAAAGCAACACCACCACCAGCAACAATGCCTTCTTCAACTGCAGCTCTTGTAGCGGCTAACGCATCATCTACACGGTCTTTCTTTTCTTTCATTTCTACTTCAGTAGCTGCACCAATGTAAAGTACTGCAACACCTCCGGCAAGTTTAGCCAAACGTTCTTGAAGTTTTTCTTTATCGTAATCAGATGTAGTAGACTCAATTTGAGCTTTAATTTGATTTACTCTACCCTGAATAGCTTGTTCGTTACCTGCCCCATTAACAATAGTTGTATTGTCTTTGTCAATGGTTACCGTTGAAGCAGTTCCTAAATCTTCTAAAGTGGCATCTTCTAATTTTCTACCTTGCTCTTCAGAAATTACGTTACCCCCAGTTAAAATAGCGATGTCTTCTAACATGGCTTTTCTACGGTCTCCAAAACCTGGAGCTTTAACAGCTGCAATTTTTAAGTTTCCTCTTAAACGGTTTACCACTAAAGTAGCCAATGCTTCCCCATCAACATCTTCAGCAATAATCATTAATCCCTTACCTGTTTGAGCGGTCTTTTCCAATACTGGTAAAAGATCTTTCATGGTAGAAATCTTTTTGTCAAAGATTAAGATATAAGGATTCTCCATTTCGGTTAACATCTTTTCAGTGTTAGTTACGAAATATGGTGATAGGTATCCTCTATCAAACTGCATTCCTTCCACAACTTCAACGGTTGTATCTGTACCTTTAGCTTCTTCAACAGTTATAACCCCTTCCTTTTTTACTTTAGCCATTGCTTGCGCAATTAGACTACCAATTTCTTTATCGTTATTGGCAGAAACGGTGGCAACTTGTTCAATTTTAGAATTGTCATCACCTACTTCAATAGATTGAGATTTAAGGTTTGAAATTACTGTTTTTACAGCGGTGTCAATCCCTCTTTTTAAATCCATTGGATTTGCTCCAGCAGCCACGTTTTTAAGTCCTGTGGTAACCATGCTTTGAGCCAATACGGTAGCGGTAGTGGTTCCATCACCTGCTAAGTCAGCAGTTTTAGAAGCTACTTCTTTTACCATTTGAGCCCCCATGTTTTCAATTGGATCTTTAAGCTCCACTTCCTTAGCCACAGAAACACCATCTTTAGTTACATGTGGAGCTCCAAATTTTCTGTCAATAATTACGTTTCTACCTTTTGGTCCTAACGTAACTTTCACTGCGTTAGCAAGTTTGTCAACACCCTCTTTTAAAAGGTCTCTTGCTTCTATATCAAATAATATTTGCTTAGCCATTTTGTGATTTTTCTAATTAAACAATTGCGTAAATATCTGCTTCTTTCATGATGAGGTAATCTCCGCCATCAATAGCAATTTCAGTCCCTGAATACTTTCCGTATAATACTTGGTCACCTACTTTTACAGTCATAGGCTCATCTTTTAGGCCTTTTCCAACGGCAACAACAGTACCTTTTTGAGGTTTCTCCTTTGCAGTATCTGGTATAATAATACCACTTGCAGTCTTTTCCTCTGCAGCGGCAGCTTCTACAATTACTCTATCCGCTAGAGGTTGGATATTCAATTTCGACATTGTTATATTTTAATTTATTAAACTTAAATTTCTTGGGTTTGACAATGTCATTATTTATGCCAATCCCTACATAGGTGCATATTGGCAGGGTTTTAAATAAATGAGCAAAAAAAATGTCAGCCTGAATGACAAGCTGACATTTAACGAATTGTTTTTTTTCTTATTGAACTGGAGCAGGAGCTGGCGCACCTTGCTCATCTTCTACTAGCTCTTGAAATTCAGAAGATGTACCATCTTCAACAGTACTTACTGTACTTGTCATTGATGAAGAAAGTACGCTTAATGCGAACAAAACAATAACTAAAGTCCAAGTTGATTTGTCTAGAAAGTCATTGGTTCTTTGAACACCTCCAAATTGGTTGGCCCCACTAAAACCAGAAGCTAAACCTCCACCTTTAGGGTTTTGAATTAATACAACTAAACCTAGTAAAACTCCAACGATAATAATTAATACAGTAATAAAGCTCATTATAATTTATTTTAAATCTTTTTCTATTTTCTCAATTTGGGCGGCAAAGTAAGTCTTTTTTTCGGGATATTTCAATAACAATCTGTTATATGCACTTAAAGCTTTTTGAACGTTGCCTTGTTTTAGGTAAATTTCGGCTAAAGTTTCAGTAATAAAGTCTTCATCATCCACAATGCTTAATCTAGCTAAGTTAGATGGAGTATACTCAATGTTATCATTTGTTGGGGTAATTACGTTCATGTCTTTTTCAAGAAATGAATCAATAATATTCTTTTCAGAAACTTCTTGGTTGTCTTCAAATTCGATGTCCGATTTCCTCCAATTTTTGAGTCTTTCTTGATCTAATATTGTTAACCAATCAGAGAATTTTTGAGATGCCTTATTCTCCTTTGGGTTGGTTTCATTGGGTTGTTCGGTTGAAATAACTGAATTGCTCATGGCTATTTCTTGCGTTAACACATGTTCAATGGTTTGCCCTATAATTTGTTGTTCTAAGGCATCCAAAGAGTTTGTATTTGAATTCCCGAAGTTTTTTAAATCTATTGGTTTTTTGAAAGAAGACTCTGGTTCTTTTTGTTTCTCAATTTCTACAGGTTTAACAAATGAAGAGGGTTCTTCTGTTTCTGTTAATCTGTTTTCAGTTTCCTCCTCTTTTTCAGAAGCAATGATGGTTTTTTGAATGTCTTTTTGATACAAAAACTCATACAATGATTTTCTGTCCTGTACTGAAACGGCTGTTTTTTGTATTTCTTTTTTTAAAAGTAAATGCTGCGAAAGCTGCATCTTTTTTGTGAGCAATAATCGGGCTTGGGTAAAGAAAGGATACACTTCTAAAATATCAATGAAGTCCTCCGTTTTTTCTTTTTCTAGTAAAGAAGGTTGATTAAATAATGATATGAGTTTAGACGAATTCATTTTACCAGTTCCCAATAGATGCCTGAATGATATCTTGGGCTAATTGCTCAGTAATATTTGTAAGAAGTTGGTCTTGAATAGAACTTAAACTTACCGCAGAGGAATAATCTTCAAAGCGCTCAAAAGAGCGGTCAAAGTTTTGTGAAGCATCCAGTTTGTTCACAAATGTTATTTGAACTGAAACTCTCAATCTGTTTTGTGAGGTTGTTTCGTTACCCGTAGTTGCAATTGGACCGGAAGTGTATCGCTTAATGTATCCTGAAATTTGGAGGTCACCATCCGATTTTATTAGATCCAAATTAGTTTGACGCAAAAAATTCTCTTTCAAATCTTCTGTAAAAGATTGAGGATAGGTAGGAGGTGTAAGGGGAGCCCTATTGGAGACAGTTTGAATTGAAATTGTTTTAGCATCTCCAGTGGAGGTTCCAGTAAAACTATAGCTAGCACTACAGGAGTATAATGCGAATGATACGGCTAGAATGATAAATAAGTTTTTCATTAGTTTAATTCGTATTCTTTAATTTTTCGGTACAAAGTCCTTTCTGAAATACCTAAGTCTTGAGCTGCATACTTTCTTTTACCGCGATGTTTGTCTAAGGCTTTTTTAATTAATTCTTTTTCTTTCGCCTCTAATGATAGGGATTCTTCAATTTCTTCGTGTTTTTGAAATTGGTCACTTTGATACCCTTGATAATTAACCTGAGTCATAGGTATGGTTGGATTTGAGACTACTGGCATACTAATCTCCGTTGCGGTATCATTAAAATTATTGGATGCGGTGCTTTCAAGATTTTTATTTTGAACCGTTCCTCCTTGTGCAAAAGATTGCATGGCCTTTTTTAGCATATCTACTTCGGCTCTCATTTCTATTAAAGCTTTCATCAAAACTTCTTTTTCTAGTTTCGAACCAGAAGACTCTTGATTAGCCAAAACTGGAAGTGATGATTCTGAATAATTGGGTAGATACGTTAAAAGTGTCTCAGATTCTAAATTTCTGTTGGTCTCCAATATTGAAAGTTGTTCCGTAATATTTTTTAATTGTCGAACATTTCCCGGCCAGTAATAATGGCTTAAAACACGTTTGGCATCTTCAGATAAACGAATAACTGGCATCCGATATTTTTCAGCAAAGTCTGTTGCAAACTTTCTAAACAACAGTTGGATGTCTAATCCTCTATCTCTTAATGGGGGCATCAAAATAGGTACCGTATTTAACCGGTAATACAAATCCTCTCTAAATCGACCTTTTTTAATGGCACTTTCAATGTTTACATTAGTAGCCGCTACAATTCTTACCTCGGTCTTCAGAACTTTTGAGGATCCTACCTTTAGAAATTCACCAGATTCCAAAATTCTTAGAAGTTTAGCCTGTGTAGCTTTTGGTAATTCTCCAATTTCATCTAAAAAAATAGTTCCTCCGTCTGCTTCTTCAAAATAGCCTTTACGCTCGGTGTGCGCTCCAGTAAAACTACCTTTTACGTGTCCAAATAATTCAGAGTCTATAGTTCCTTCTGGAATTGCACCACAATTTACAGCAACATATTTATTGTGTTTATTTTGCCCGTAAGCGTGAATAATTTGGGGAATACTTTCCTTTCCAACACCACTTTCTCCGGTAACCAAAACGCTCAAGGAAGTGGGGGCTACTCGAATTGCAGTATCTATTGCTCGATTTAGTTGTTCATTGTTTCCAATGATTCCAAATCTTTGTTTTGCTGAAAGTATGTCCATAATACCTATCTAGTTTACTACTTTCCCTTGCAAAGTGGCCGAAGAACAATCTGTGATATTTACATTTACATAATCGCCTGGTTGCAAATCGCCTTTTTCAAAGATTACTACTGCATTTTGAGTTGTTCTTCCAAAAACATGTTTATCTGAACGCTTTGATAGGCCCTCAACCAAAACTTCAAAAGTTTTGCCAACATGATTTTTGTTCCGCTTTAATGAACTTACTTGTTGTACCGCAATAACTTCATCTAGTCGTTTTGCTTTATCTTCTTCTTTAACATCATCCTCAAACTTACGTTCTGCTAATGTTCGTGGTCTTTCTGAATATTTAAACATAAAGGCAAAATCGTAATCCACTTCTTTCATTAAAGAAACTGTATCATTATGTTGCTCTTCTGTTTCGCTACAAAATCCAGTAATAATATCCGTAGAAATAGCGCAATCAGGCATTATTCTGTTAATAGAAGCAATTCTTTCTAAATACCATTCTCTGGTATACCCTCGATTCATTTTTTCAAGAATCTCCGTATTACCCGATTGAACGGGTAAATGAATGTACTTACAGATGTTATGGTGCTTAGCCATAACTTCCAAAACTTCATTCGTCATGTCTTTTGGATGAGAAGTAGAAAAACGAATTCTCAATTTCGGGTTTACTTTGGCTACCATATCCATCAATCCGGCAAAATTTACTGTTGGTGCATTTTCGTCTTTTATTACACCCTTACTCGACATATTCCATCTGTAAGAGTCTACATTCTGTCCTAAAAGAGTCACTTCTCTAAATCCTTGGTCAAATAATTCTTGCGCTTCCTTAACAATGGTTTCTGGGTTTCTGCTTCTTTCTCTACCTCTGGTAAAGGGTACTACACAGAATGAGCACATGTTATCACATCCACGCATAATTGAAATGAATGCGGTTACCCCGTTACTACTTAGTCTTACTGGGCTAATTTCGGCATATGTTTCTTCTCTAGATAGTAGAACATTCACCGCTTTTCTTCCCTCAGAGGCTTCTTCAATTAAACCAGGTAGGTTTCTGTATGCATCTGGACCCGCTACAATATCTACTAATTTCTCTTTTTCTAACAAGGTCTCACGCATTCGTTCGGCCATACAACCTAAAACACCAATTATTAGCCCTGGATTTTGCCTTTTATTTTTCTTAAAATGGCCCAATCGGTTCATTACTCTAGTTTCAGCATTCTCTCTAATAGAACAGGTATTCACCAAAATTAAATCTGCATCTGTTTCTACATTAGTGGTTTCATAACCTTCTTTGGTAAGGATTGATGCCACAATTTCGCTATCAGAAAAGTTCATTTGACAACCGTAGTTTTCAATGTACATTTTCTTTTTAGAATTAGAATCCACTGTGTCCATCATGGTGGCCTCACCTTGACGGTTTTCGTCTATCACTTTATTTTGACCTAACAAATCTTCCATTATTATATTGAGTGTTTTATGGGGTGCAAAACTAATTAAAAGCAATAAGGTGCCATAGTGGCAGTTAAAATATAATATGAATTATTAACAATCTAAAAATCAAATGTTAAAGGGTTTATTCTGTAGAGGTCGTTTGTTTATCTCATTTTTAATTCGTTTAATTTGCAGCCTATCCACTACAGAGATAGGGCATAAAAAACTACCGTTTATATGGATTTGGTAATTGTGGAGTCGCCTGCTAAGGCAAAAACCATAGAAGGATTTTTGGGAAAAGGTTTTACCGTAAAATCGAGTTATGGACATGTGAGAGATTTGGCTAAAAAGGGTGTGGCCATTGATGTTGATAATAATTTCGAACCCAACTACGATGTGCTACCAGATAAAAAAAAGGTGGTTTCAGAACTTAAAAGTTTAGCTAAAAAATCAGAAACGGTTTGGTTAGCAACGGATGAGGATCGCGAGGGGGAAGCTATTTCTTGGCACCTAAGCGAGGTTTTAGGGTTAAAACCAGAAAAAACCAAAAGGATTGTATTTCATGAGATCACTAAATCGGCAATTAAAAATGCGGTAGCAAATCCAAGGGATTTGGATATTGATTTAGTTAAAGCTCAACAAGCCCGAAGAGTTTTGGATAGACTTGTTGGTTTTGAGCTTTCTCCAGTACTGTGGAGAAAAGTTAAACCTTCTTTGTCGGCTGGAAGAGTGCAATCTGTCACGGTTAGACTTATTGTGGAACGAGAGAGAGAAATTAGAGACTATAATTCTGAGGTATTTTATAGAGTTTCTGCCGTTTTTAATCTTGATAATGGATCTGCGGTAAAAGCAAATATTTCTGAGAAGTTTAAAACAGAAAAGGAAGCTTACAATTTTTTAGAAAAGTGTAAGGATGCTTCTTTTAAAGTAGAGAGCGTGGTAAGTAAGCCAGCTAAGAAATCACCATCAGCACCATTTACCACTTCCTCATTGCAACAGGAAGCATCAAGAAAGTTAGGTTTCTCGGTGAACCAAACTATGGTGGTTGCTCAGCATTTGTATGAGCAAGGTAAGATTACTTACATGAGAACCGATTCTTTTAATTTATCGGATACTGCAGTTGAAGGTGCTAAAAATGCCATAATATCTAAATATGGAGAGGAATATTCAAATCCTCGAAAATTTTCCACTAAATCAAAAGGGGCACAAGAAGCTCACGAGGCTATTAGACCAACTTACCTTGATAAAGATACAGTTTCGGGAGACAGAAATGAAGAGCGATTATACTCTTTAATTTGGAAGAGAACCGTTGCGTCTCAAATGGCAGATGCTCAATTGGAAAAGACTACCGTTAAAATTGGAGTGAGTTTAGATGATAGAAAATTTACAGCTCAAGGTGAAGTAATAAAATTTGATGGCTTTTTAAAAGTTTATCAAGTATCTACCGATGAGGATGTGGAAAATCCAGTGGACTCAGGAATGCTACCGGCAATGGCTGAAGGTGATAATTTAACATTAGAAACAGCCCACGGTACTCAACGATTTACTATGCACCCGCCTCGATATTCTGAGGCAAGTTTGGTGAAGAAATTAGAGGAGTTAGGAATTGGGAGGCCATCTACCTATGCGCCTACTATTTCAACTATTCAAAAAAGAGGTTACGTTGAAAAGAAATCTACCGAAGGAACGAAAAGAGATTATAAGTTCATTGAGGTTACGCCAAGTGAAATAAATACAATTACCAAAACGGAGACTACCGGTAAGGAAAAGAACAAATTGTTTCCGACTGATATTGGTGAAGTAGTAAACGATTTCCTTATTGAGCATTTTGATACGGTGTTGAACTATAACTTTACTGCGGATGTGGAAAGAGAGTTTGATGAAATTGCAGATGGTAAAGTGTCCTGGAATAAAATGATTGAAGGTTTCTATGCTGGTTTCCATAAGCGAGTGGAGGATACCTTAGAAAATAGCGAAAGAGCAACAGGAGAAAGATTATTAGGAGAAGATCCAGAAACCGGAAAACCTGTTTATGCAAGAATTGGACGTTTTGGTCCAATGATTCAAATTGGGCATGTAGATGATGAAGAAAAACCAAAGTTTACTTCGTTAATTCCACCATTGAAAATATCAAGCGTAACTTTTGAAGAAGCTATGGAGCTTTTCAAGTTGCCTAGAATGTTGGGAGAGTATGAAGGCAAGAAATTATATGCAGCCATTGGTCGTTTTGGTCCTTATTTAAGGTTAGGTAGTTTGTTTGTTAGTATTAAAGAGGCAAATGGAGATAATCCATATACGATTACCTATGATAGGGGAGCGGAGCTCATAAAAGAGAAAATTGAGGCAGATAAGAAAGCGTTGTTAAAAACATTCGATGAGGATGAAAACCTGCGAATTATTGAAGGTAGGTATGGTCCCTACATAAAGTTGGAGAAGGCTAATTATAAAATTCTTCCAAAAGGAACTGATCCAATGAGTCTTTCTTATGAGGATTGCTTGGAAATGATAGCCAAACAACCTAAAAAAGCAAAAGGTAAAACTGCGGCTAAGAAAAAGGCTCCTGCCAAGAAAAAAACTGCAGCAAAAAAGAAACCAGCAGCTAAGAAAAAAACACCAACCAAAAAGAAGGTCACTAAAAAAGCATAATTCTAACGAATGGATATTTCGATATATTTTAGTCCGATACCAAAATGTGAAACGGAGTATTACCAGGAACAACTGGGGAGTCTTATTGGTTCGTATTTTGAGAATACTGATTTTCCAAGTTGGGAAGAGGCAGAGATTGTTCTTATTGGTGTAAATGAAGAACGAGGCTCACCAGATAACCTAGGTTGTGCGAATGGTCCAAATGAAATAAGAAAACAACTGAATAAGTTATTTTTTGATGGTTTACCGCCCACGGTCGATTTAGGAAATATTCTAGCAGGAGAAACCATTGATGATACCTATTTTGCAGTTCAGTCTACAATTGATACTTTAATTAAAGCGGGGAAGGTAGTTGTTGTATTAGGTGGAAGTCAAGATCTTACCATCCCATTATATAAGGGATATGAAAATTCAGAACAGTTGGTTAATTTGACAACAATTGATCAGCAATTTGATATCGGAGAAAACACGGAAGACCTCGTTAATACCAATAATTACTTAAGTCAAATACTATTACACCAGCCAAGCTTTCTATTTAACTATGCTAATTTGGGTTATCAAACCTACTTCGGTGCGCCCAAAATTATTGGGTTGATGGATAAGCTGTTTTTTGATAAAGTTAGACTTGGAGAAGTTAGGGGTGGTATTCGGAAAGCAGAACCAATTTTAAGAAATTCAGATATATTAAGTTTTGATGTGTCCTCTATTCAATCTGCTGATATGGGAGGGTGCGCAAGATCTACTCCAAATGGACTGTTGCCGGATGAGGCGTGTCAATTAACTCGTTATGCAGGATTAAGTGAGAAAATTTCTTGTTTCGGGGTTTTTGAATATAATCCCGCTTTTGATTCTCAGGGTAGGTCTGCGTTATTGGTGTCTCAAATGATTTGGTATTTCTTGGAAGGCTACGTTAATAGAAAGAATGAAACACCTAGTCCAAATGATAAAAACTATCTAAAATATAGAGTGCCCGTTACAGGTACAGATGAAGATGTGGTTTTTTACAAAAGCTTAAGAACCGACAGGTGGTGGATGTTAGTGCCTTATCCAGAAACCAAAAGCACCAGGTATAGAAGATTAAATATGGTTCCTTGTTCTTATCAAGACTATTTAATTGCTGGTCAGGATGAATTGCCTGATTTATGGGTTAAAACCTATAGAAAGTTTCTTTAACTGAATCCAGGTTTAAACATCTTGAGTGGATAAATATTATAGAAAAAATAATAAATTTTTGCAGTGAAGATTATTTATATACTTTAGCGACTGTATTTTGAGCAATAACTTGAATAAAAAATATATTAAGGGATGATGAAGAAGTTTCTTGTGTTTATGGGGTTTGTAGGGAGTTTAGGCTTGCTTCAAGCACAACAAGACCCACAGTTTACAGTAGGTCAATATCACGGTTTAGCATATCAAAACCCTGCTGTAGTAGGTAGTCATGATGCAATTTGTGCCACTTTGGTAGGTAGGTTGCAATGGGTTGGTTTTGGTGGAGAGCCTTCAACTTTCCTTTTCACAGCTCAAACTCCATTGGAAAAATTTGGTTCTCATGGCCTTGGTCTTACTGTTATGTCTGATAATTTGGGGCAAGAAAATACCATGGTGGCTAAGTTTCAATATGCATATAAATTAAGAAACATTGGAGGAGGACCTGGTACTTTAAGTCTTGGGTTAGGTCTGGGATATATTTCTAAAACTTTAGGTAGCGATTGGGTTGCTTCACAAGGTACTATAGATGATATTTATATTCCTGATAATGGCGCCTCTGAAGGTGGTTTTGACATGGATTTTGGTATTTACTACAAAATTCCAAAGAAATTATCTATTGGTTTGTCATCTACACATTTGTCGGCATCGAAGTTTAATTCAACCTTAGAAGACAAAGTGTTAAACGGAGATTCAAAACAATTTAACTATCAAATTGATAGAACATATTATATTTCAGCACAATATGAACAACCAATTTCTAGCGATGGGGCATGGGTACTAAAACCAGGGTTGTTTGTAAAGAGTGATATGGCTTCATCTGTTTTTTCTTTGGGCGCTTTAGCTGAATACGAAGAAAAGTTTTTCGGTGGGTTACACTACAGAGTTCAAGATGCCGTAGCTCTTATGTTAGGGGCTAATTTTCAAATGAATGGTGAAAACGCAGGGGGAGGAATGCTTAAAGTAGGCTATTCTTACGATTTTACAACATCTAATATTAGAAATTTTAGTTCAGGTTCACATGAGTTATATGTGAGATATTGCTTCTCATTATCATCTCAACCGAAAGAAGAAGAACACCACACAGTAAGATTTTTGTAGTCACCTAAACAATACGACTAAAAAAATTGCGTTTATCCAAATAGATTTTGACGATCACTAAACATAATATCATGAAAAGAGTATTATTATTTTTTACGATAGTGACTTTGTTTGCTTCTTGTTCATCGGTCGATGGCGGGCAGCTTACAGGGGTACAGAATAGGCCGGCATGGTTTGATATTGATCCATACGGAATGGCCTACGTTCCTATGGGAAGTTTTGTAATGGGCGAAAATGACCAGGATGTTCCTTATGCAAATGTTGCATTATCTAGAACAGTATCCTTGGCTGCTTTTTATGTGGATGATTCTGAAATTACAAATAATGAATATAGACAATTTGTTTATTGGGTTAAAGATTCAATTGCGAGAACATATTTATTGGAGGTAGATGAGCAAGAGTTTGGAATTACTGTTGACGCATACGGAAACGATTTAGATGAACCAAGAATTCGTTGGGATTATGAAATTCCTTGGGATGGCGGAAGAGATGGCAATGAGGATATTTTGGATGCGCTAGACCCAATGTTTTATTCTGAAAGTGATAGATATTATGGGAAAAAACATATTGATATTACTAAGTTAAGATTTCAGTATAGTTGGATTGATTACAAAGAAGCAGCAAGAAAGGGACGTCAAAGACATTATTCTCAAGATGATTACCAATACTCCAGAGCTGACTTTATTAAAGATGATGAAGTAGATGTATATCCAGATACCTTAGCTTGGATTGCTGATTTCTCTTATTCATACAACGAGCCAATGGCGCAAATGTACTTTTGGCATCCTGCCTATGATTATTATCCTGTGGTTGGTGTGACTTGGAAACAGGCAAAAGCATTTAGTCACTGGAGAACTCGTTATTTTAACGATGCTTTGGATATGGCGGGTTTACCATTAGTACAAGATTTTAGATTGCCAACAGAATCTGAATGGGAATACGCTGCTAGAGGTGGTTTAGCTGTTTCGCAATACCCATGGGGTGGTCCATATATCAGAAATGATGCGGGTTGTTTTTTGGCGAATTTTAAGCCATTAAGAGGTAATTATGTAGATGATGGAGGGTTCCAAACAGTTAATGTATACTCTTATTCTCCGAATGACTATGGTATTTATTGCATGTCGGGTAATGTTGCAGAATGGACCAATAATGCGTATAGCGAGAGTGCTTACGAATTTGGTCATGACATGAATGCCGATTATCAATATGATGCAGAGGATGACGAACAACCAGTTTATAAAAGAAAAGTTATTAGAGGAGGTTCTTGGAAGGATGTGGGGTATTACCTAGGTGTAGGAGTACGTTCTTACGAATACCAGGATACCGCAAAATGTTACATTGGTTTTAGAAATGTAATGTCGTATTTAGGTAGAGCTAAAGGTGACGAAATATAAAAAGTAAATTATCCATAAAAAATAAATTAAAATAGTACACAAATTCTTTAGATTATGAGCAAGGAAATAACAGGATTTAGACCGGGGAGTAAGAGTTGGAAAAATTTCATGAAGTATGTATATGGTTGGGGTGCAGCAATTGTAATTGTTGGAGCACTTTTTAAACTACAGCATTACCCTGGTTCAGGACCCATGTTAGTTATTGGATTAGGTACTGAAGCAATTATTTTCTTCCTTTCGGCTTTTGATCCAATGCATGAAGATCCAGATTGGTCACTAGTTTATCCAGAATTAGCTGAAGATTACAGTGGAGATCCACGTGGAGTTCAGTCTGGTGGTGGTGCTGGTTCTGCTACTCAAGAATTAGACTCAATGTTGGAAGAAGCTAAAATAGGACCTGAGTTATTAGAAAGTTTAGGGGCGGGTATGAGAAATTTAGCGGATACCGCAGGGAATATGAATAATTTGGGAGATGCCTCTGCTGCTACAAATTCTTTTGTTCAATCTGTAGAAGGTGCTGCCAAAAACGTAAATGAGTTGTCAGATTCATACCATCATGCTGCTGAAGCTTTAACTGGTTTATCTGTTTCTAATGAAGATGGTGCCACTTATGCCGAAAACTTGAAAAAAGTTACAGATAATTTATCCTCTTTGAACTCTGTTTATGAAATGCAATTAGAACAAACCAATAATTCGCATAAAGTTTCTTCCGAGATGTTTAATAACATGCAACAATTAGTGGAGAATCTTAATGACTCAGTAGAAGATACTAAACGCTACAAAGAAAATATTGCGGAGTTATCTACTAACTTAGAATCGTTGAATACAGTATACGGAAATATGCTTTCTGCAATGAACGTTAATCGTTCGTAGTTTATACTCATTTAATAATATTTAAAAAGTAATAAACTATGGCTGGAGGAAAGCAAAGCCCAAGGGATAAGATGATTGGTATGATGTACCTAGTTCTTCTTGCTCTTTTGGCAATGAATGTTACAAAATCAGTATTAAACTCGTTTGTGGTAATTAACGGGGCTATGACTGAAACAAATCAAGCTTTTGATAGTAAGAATGCGGCCACAATGGCCGAATTTAATAAGCAAAACACGCTTAATGAAGCTAAAGTTGGACCTTGGCTAAAAAGAGCGAAGGCTATTGAAGCTGCATCTAAAGAGCTAGATACCTATTTCGAGGATTTAAAAAAACACATTATTATTTCTACTGAAGGTTATGGTGAAGATGTTTTAGCAAATGGGGATGACTGGGTAACTCTTGATACTGCTCAAGCATTGGGTGATATTGATAAGCCGCAAACTATTCTATTAGGTCCAGACCCATCTTTACCTATAGATGGTGAATGGACAATGTTGGAAATGAAATCAAAAATCTCAGAATGGGAAGAAAAGGTTCTAGCTCAAATCCCAGGTGAAGAACGAGGAAATATCGATATTCATTTTAAGTATGAAGATGGAGTAAATGCCGATGGGGAATTGGAGGAATGGCATATTTCACATTTTTACCACGCTCCTCTTGCAGCTGTCATTACAGATATTTCAATGTTTCAAAATCAGGTGAAAAATAAAGAATCTGAGGCATTAGCGGTACTAATGAAGAACATTACTGCAGCCGAGTTTGATTTTGATGAGGTGGCAGTTAAAGTGATTCCTAATTCTAGCTATGTTACTTTAGGTGATTCATTTAAGGCTGATGTAATAGTTGCGGCATATAGTACTACACAAAACCCTAGAATGGAAGTTGGGACCGCTTTAGATACTGCTGGAAAATCTAGCAATGAATGGGCGGTATCAAATCCTGTAGATACATCTAGAATAAGCATTAAAGATGGTGTTGCTACTTATGGTTACAAACCAACAACTGAAGGAGAAGTTACTTGGGGAGGTATTATGAAAATACGTAAAGCTGGTACTGATCAATGGGAGTTACACCCATTCGAACATACATTTATTGCTGCGAAACCTTCCACAGTTGTTTCTCCTACCGCTATGAACATTTTGTATAAAGCGGTTAAAAACCCTGTCAGTGTTTCGGTGGGGGGATATGCCGCTAAAGATATTTCCATTTCGGTTACAGGTGGTGCTAGTACAGGTTCGAAAGGAGAATATATGATTACACCAAG